>NZ_JAALDX010000289.1:0-34458 GCF_014145095.1 Dietzia sp. SLG310A2-38A2
CCCCAACAACAGCAGCGCCACCGAGCGTTCGCGGCCGGGCCGGCGGCGCGCGAGCAACCACCAGAGCAGGCGGCGGCCGTCGCGATCGCACAGACCCCGGTGGGCCAGGCGCCGGTAGACCTCGTCCCGCACTGTGATGTCCAGCAGGACACGTCCGATACCGGCCAACTCGTCGTCGTCGAGCTCCTCCCCCGCCTCCAGGCGCCGGACCGCGTCCTCGTGCACCCCCACCGCGCGGTCCACCTCGCGGGCCCCCTCAAGCCTGGCAGGTCCGCGGCCGTGCGGATCGTCATCACACGCCTCGTCGTCCCGCTCCAGGTAGAGCCGTTCGATCTCTCGCCGCGAACCGGCCCGGATACGGCCGTCGTACGCGTGGACCGCTGCGATCTCGGTCGAGTCCGGGTCGACCTGCGTCCCCCGGACCAGCCCGAACAGATCGACCCAGGGTGAACCGTGCGCGAACTCGCCGACCCCGTACGCACCGGCGACCTGCGTCCCGGCCAACCCCAGCCAGTATTCGAACGCCGCGGCGGCGTCCTCCGCCCGGAGTCCGGCGGAGTGCCCGTCCGCACAGTCCTCGTGGACCACCACCAGATGGACGTCGGTCACGCCCTCCCTCGAGCAGAACCGGGCCAACCCACGAGCCGGACCGTCATCGACGACGACCGGCGAGTGCTCACCCTCCCCGGAGCGGAGGTCCTCCACACCATCCCAGCCGGCAACACCATCCCACCCGGCAACGCCCTCTGGGGACGATCCCGATCCGTCGAGTAATCCGTCCACATCCATCCTGACGACCGGCCCGGCGTGGCCGTTCGCGGTCCGCCCGCACACCACCACCACCGATCCGGGACCCGGCGGGAAGCCCAACATCGACGGGATGGACGCGATGAGCTCCTCAGGAGAGGAGATCACCACCGTCCGAGTCTCGTCCAACCCGTCGCCACCGATCCGTCCGTTCGTCGTCATCGCCGTCCACCTGTCTCGTCGTCTCGCGACCGCTCTCCTGCCGAGGGCGGCTTGCGGGTGCTGGTGCACCGGATCAACCTTCGGACACGCCGACGGCCGTGACCGCGCAGAAACCGGCCGTATTCGCGCCGTTGTGGAGGCCGGGGTCTCGTGGGGAATCAACTGCGGCCCGCTGTCGTTGGCAAAGAGCAGGAACCCCGTCCCGGTGGGACGACCATTTCGGACCGGACCGGACGACTCGGGGTGTCGCGACGAGAGGAGTCGACATGGCCAGGCACAGCGATCTGTACCGACTGATCGAGCCCGTCCCCGATCTGCGATCGGAATCCGGACAGGGTCCGGTGCTCGTGCATGCGTTGGAGGGTTTCTCCGACGCCGGCCAGGCGATCCAGGGCGTCACGGAACACCTCAAGGACAGCCTGGACTCCCAGTTGATCGTGGAGTTCGACGCGGACGAGTTGGTGGACTACCGCTCACGTCGGCCGCAGGTGCGGTACTCCTTCGACCACTTCGCCGGGTACTCGGAACCGACCATCCAGATGCACGCCATCAAGGACGCAGGCGGGACGTCCTTCCTCCTGCTCTCCGGCCTCGAGCCGGACCTGAAGTGGGACGGGTTCACCGAATCCGTGATCGACCTCGCCGGTTCGTTCGGGGCCCGGATGTCGATCGGCCTCGGCGCCATCCCTCTGGGGGTGCCGCACACCCGCCCCACGCAGGCGAGTGCGCACGCCAGTGACGTCGAACTCATCCGCGGCTTCACCGCCTGGCCCGGGGAGTTCTCCGTCCCGGGGAACGTGAGCGCGCTGCTGGAGCTCCGGATGGCCGAGCACGGCATCCCGTCCGCGGGCTTCACCGTCCACGTCCCCCAGTACCTCTCGCAGACCGCCTACCCCGCGGCGGTCCTCAACCTGGTCGGCAACATCGCCCAGATCTCCCAGCTCGAGCTGCCCTCCGGTGAGCTCGAGACCGCGGCCGAGGACTTCACCACGCAGGTCACCGCGCAGATCTCCGACAATCCGGAGATCCGGACCGCCGTGGAACTGATGGAGAAGCAGTACGACGAGTTCATGGAGAGCCGCCACGGTTCCGACTCGCTCAACCCCGGTGGCAAGCCACTGCCGTCCGGTGACGAGATCGGTGCCGAGTTCGAGCGGTTCCTCGCGGAGCAGACCGGCGACGACGAGCCGCGCGCCCACTAGATGTACCCGGCCAGGACGTTGGTAGCGGCGAGCCTGGTTGAGTGAACGAGAACCTCCGGATGGGATGTGGCTTGTCTAAGGCCCACTCCAAACCGGAGGTTCTCGTGTCCCACCGTAATGCCCGATTGACCATTCACGGCCGCCGACTGATCGTTGACCGGCACAAGTCCGGCTGGCCACAGGCCCACATCGCCGCAGCAATGGGGGTCTCCCGCAAGTGCGTGAAAACCTGGTTGACCCGATACGAAAATGAGGGTGACACCGGGCTGATCACTCGGTCCTCACGACCTCACTCGATGCCCACCAAGACCAGTGATGAAGTGGAACAGAAGGTCCTGGCAGCTCGTGCCGAACACCGGGAAGGCCAGGACGTCCTCGGGCCGAAAGTCGCAGTGCCGGCCCGGACGGTGTCCCGGATCCTGCGCCGGCATCAGGTGCCCTACCTTCGCGATCGTGATCCGATCACGGGCGAGGTGATCCGATCGTCCAAGCAGACCGCCGTTCGCTACGAACGAGACCGCCCCGGCGAACTGGTGCACATGGACGTCAAGAAGATCGGCCGCATCCCCGACGGTGGGGGCTGGCGGCTTCATGGCCGCGGCGTCGCTCGCGATCGCAAGAACGGACCCGGATACGACTTCGTCCACTCGATGGTCGATGACCACTCACGCCTGGCCTACAGCGAGGTCCTGCCGGACGAGAAGGGCGTCAGCTGTGCGGGTTTCCTCGAGCGGGCGATCGACTACTTCGCCTCTCATGGCATCACCCGGATCGAGCGGCTGATGACCGACAACGCTCTGGCCTACCGGAAGTCGCTGAGGACGGTGTGCACCGAGCACGGCATCGTCCAAAAATTCATCAAGCCACATTGCCCCTGGCAGAACGGCAAGGTCGAACGACTCAACCGCACACTGGCCTCCGAATGGGCCTACCGACAGGTGTTCACCACCAACGCCGACCGCGTCGCCGCTCTTGCGCCATGGGTGCACTACTACAACACTGAACGCCGCCACAGCGCACTCGGAGGCCAACCACCCATCAGCCGACTGCAACCAACCTGATGGCCGGGTACAACTAGATGCTGTGGGCCGGAAGGTTGTCGACCCGACCGGGCCAGCTCGTTGTCGGCGCGTCCCGTGAGGCGTATCTCGAACAGTCCGGGCACCGGGTGAGGAGGTCGTGTGTGCAGCCGATGACGTGTTCGAGGAATCTCTCCGCGTCCTCCAACTGAGAGCGCTGTGAACGGAGCCGGTGGAGCCTCCGCTCGATGACCTCGGCACGGCCCTCTTCGTCCCGATGGCCTGATGCTGCGCGGTCGGGGATGACGACCCCCATGTCGTGCCAGTGCCGAAGGACGTGGATATCGACCCCGACCCGTCCGGCGACCTCACCGATCTTCGTTGGCGCGCACCCTTCCCGTCTTGACCTCAGGTCGACCTGAGGTTTTGGCATCGGCCCATGTGGACACCGCACAGGTGTGGGGCAGCGTCGCACGAGAGCTCAGCCGTGACTACCGGGTGTTTCTCTGGGACATGCCGGGCTACGGCGACTCGGAGAAGGAACCGACTGCGGGCACCGAGCTGCGGAGGCCGCGGCGTAGCACGCGAACGCACCGCGGGTGGAGGCGACCGGACGGCTAGGCTCGGTCGGGTGCATCTGCCCGAACTCTTAGCCGACCTCGACGACGTTCCCTCCGATCTGCACGACGAGGCGGTCTTCGACGCCTTTGTCGCCTGGGCATCAGCCCAGGGTCTGACGCTCTACCCGGCTCAGGAGGAGGCCGTCCTCGAGGTGGCGGCGGGCAGCCACGTCGTCCTGGCCACCCCGACGGGTTCGGGCAAGTCCCTCGTCGCGCTGGGCGCGCATTTCTCCGCCATGGCCCGCGGGGTGCGTAGCTACTACACCGCGCCCATCAAGGCCCTGGTCAGCGAGAAGTTCTTCGCGCTGTGCAAGGTGTTCGGCGCCGAGAACGTGGGGATGCTCACCGGCGACGCCGCGGTCAACGCCGACGCCCCGATCGTCTGCGCCACCGCGGAGATCGTGGCCAACATCGCGCTGAGAGAGGGCGCCGCCGCGAACATCGGTCAGGTGGTGATGGACGAGTTCCACTACTACTCCGAGCCCGACCGGGGCTGGGCGTGGCAGGTCCCGCTGATCGAGCTCCCCGATACACAGTTCCTCCTGATGTCCGCGACGCTCGGGGACGTGGAGTGGCTCCTCGAGGATCTGCGCACACGGACCGGGCGGGAGTGCGCACTCGTCGGCGGCACCGAGCGACCGGTCCCCCTGACGTTCGACTACGCCCTGCACAGCGTGCACGAGACGGTCGAACTCCTGCTCCGGGACGACAAGGCGCCGGTCTACATCGTCCACTTCACCCAGGCCTCGGCCCTCGAGCAGGCGCAGGCCCTCACCTCGGTGGCGGTATCCACCAAGGAGCGCAAGGCCGCCATTGCCGACGAGATCGGTGGCTTCCGGTTCTCGACCGCGTTCGGCCGGAACCTGCGCAAGCTCCTCATGCACGGCATAGGGGTCCACCACGCCGGCATGCTCCCGAAATACCGCCGACTCGTGGAACGGCTCGCCCAGGACGGGCTGCTCACCGTCATCTGCGGAACCGACACCCTCGGGGTCGGCATCAACGTCCCCATCCGGACCGTTCTGTTCACCGGACTCACCAAGTTCGACGGACGCCGTCAGCGCGTCCTCAAGGCCCGGGAGTTCCACCAGATCGCGGGCCGTGCGGGTCGCGCCGGTTTCGACACCGAGGGGCTGGTGGTGGTTCTCGCCCCTGAACACGAGGTGGAGAACTCCAAGGCCGCGGCCAAGGTGGCCGCCAATCCCAAGAAGAAGGCCAAGGTGGCCAAGAAGAAGCCGCCGGAGGGCTTCGTCAACTGGTCGCAGTCCACGTTCGACAAGCTCGTCGGCGCGCAGCCCGAGCAGCTCACCAGTCGCTTCGAGGTGAGCAACGCGATGTTGCTCAACGTGATCTCGCGTCCCGGGAGCTGCTACACCCACATGCGGCACCTTTTGCTGCATTCGCACGAGACACGGGCCCGAACAAGGCAGCACGTCCTGCGCTCGATAGAACTCTTCCGTGGGCTCGAGACAGCGGGCATCGTCGAGAGGGTGGCCGAGCCGGACGACGACGGGCGGCACGTCCGTCTGACGGTCGACCTCCAGCGGGACTTCGCGCTCAACCAACCCCTCGCCCCGTTCGCGATCGCGGCCATGGAGGTCCTCGACCCCGACTCCCCCACCCCGGTCCTGGACCTCGTCTCGGTGATCGAATCCGTTCTCGATGACCCTCGCCCGATCCTCTACGCCCAGCAGCGGGCCGCCCGTGGTGAGGCGATCGGCGCCCTCAAGGCCGAAGGTGTGGAGTACTCCGAGCGCATGGAGCTCGTCGAGGACATCTCGTGGCCCACACCCCTCGGCGACCTCATCGCCGACGCATATGACGCCTACCGCGCCGGGCACCCGTGGGTGGCGGGTATCGAGCCCTCTCCCAAGGCGGTCATCCGCGAGATGGTCGAGCGGGGTATGACCTTCTCCGATCTGGTCTCCGCGTACGGGTTGAGCCGGTCGGAGGGCTCTGTGCTGCGCTATCTCACCGATGCCTACCGAGCACTGCGGCAGACGGTTCCGGCTGATCTGAGGACCGAGGAGTTCGACGACCTGGTCGAATGGCTCGGGGAGCTCGTCCGCCAGGTCGACTCCAGCCTCTTGGACGAGTGGGAGCTGCTCACCGACCCGAATGTCTCCCCGGACCAGGTTGCCGAGCTCGCCTTCGGTGAGTCTGCCGGCACCACCCGGCCCGTCACCGCCAACCTCCGGGCGTTCCGGGTGATGGTCCGAAATGCGATGTTCCGCCGGGTGGAGCTGCTGTCGCGGGACGACATCGACACGCTCGTGGCGCTCGACGTCGACGTGCCGGTCCATCCCGACTGGGACACCGAGATCGATGCGTACTGGGACGAGTACGAAGCGATCGGAACCGGGCCCGCGGCACGCGGACCCGCCCTCTTCTCCGTCACCGAATCGGGTGACGGGGTGGAGCCGGGAACCTGGAGGGTCCGGCAGGTGCTCGACGATCCGGAGAACGACCACGGTTGGGCCGTCGAGGGTGTGGTGGACCTTGGCGCGAGCGACGAGGCGGGCGAGGTCCGCTTCGCCTCACTGACCCTCGCCGGGTGACGGTGCCGGGAGGCTGAACCGGGTCGCCGATCCGGTGTCCGTACGATGACCGACGAACACCGAATCGACCCCTGGAGGACATCTGTGACCCCCCGCATCCTGTACAAGAGGCTCGCGTTCGCGGAGGTGATCACCTGGACGTTGCTGATCCTGGGTATGGTCGGCAAGTACGGGTTCGGGCTCGACTGGGCCACCACGGTCGGCGGCAGCATCCACGGATTCGTGTTCCTGTGCTACACCGTGGCCACGATCGCGGTGTGGACGGACAAGCGCTGGTCCGCGGGCATCGGTCTCCTGGGCCTGGCGTCCGCCGTCATCCCCTACGCCACCGTGCCGTTCGAGAGGTCCGTCGAACGCCGCGGGCTCCTCGAGGGACCCTGGCGGCTCGGGCCCGGAGGCGAGCAGTCACGCTCCCTCGCCGAGCGCACCCTGGCCTTCGCGCTCCGTTCCCCGGTCGTCGCCCTCATCGTGACCCTCGTGGTGGTGGCCGTGGTCTTCTCGCTCCTCCTGGTGGCGGGCAAGCCCACCGAGTGGTTCTCGTGACCCTGGCCCGTGAGCCGGGACGCCGAGAGCTGAACAAGGCGGACAAACAGCGCCGGATACTAGCCGCCGCCCGCGACCTGTTCTTCCGCAACGGGTACTCCTCGGTCACCACGCAGGAGGTGGCCGAGCAGGCGGAGGTCGGCACCGGGACGCTGTTCAGATACGCCCAGTCGAAGGGCGAGCTCCTGTGCATGGTGGCCAACGAGGAGTTCCGGGCAATGGTCGAGACAGTCCCGGACACCGGGGACCCGGTCGAGGATCTGGTCACGCTGTGCGGCCCCCTGTTCTCCGCCCTCGAGAACCAGCCGGAGAACATCGTCGCCTACCATCGCGAGACGGTCTTCGGGGAGCCCGGGCCACACCGTGCGGAGGCACAGCGCATCCTCGGGGAACTCCGGGGGATCATCGGCCTCATCCTCGCCCGGCATTCCCCGGGGCCGCCGGAGGCGGGGGATCACGACGGCCCCGCCCAGACCGTCTTCGACGTCCTCTACATGAGCATCGTTCGATCGGGGATCGATCGGTCACCCGGTCGCGATCACCGAGCCGACCTGCGCGAGCATGTAGACCGTGTCCTGCACGGTGTGCTCGCTCGTCGGGTGTCACCCGACGGTGCGCACTGACGGTGCCGTCCGGGCGACCCCGACGAACGGCCCCGAACCCCGTCGGGTGAGACTTATCCGCATGGATGACGGCAACGACCCCGAGGCCCGCCCGATCAAGGACGCGTCCACCGTGATGGTGATGCGGGACTCCGACCGCGGACCGGAGGTGTTCGTCGCGCGCCGGGTTCGGGGGATGGCGTTCGCCGGGGGCATGACCGTGTTCCCGGGTGGGGGCGTGGACGCCTCCGACGACGACCCGGATGTCGCCTGGTCCGGCTACGCGCCCGAGTGGTGGGCCGAGCGGTTCGGCTGCGACGTACCACGTGCGCGCCGGCTGGTGTGCGCGGCCGCGAGGGAAACCTTCGAGGAGTGTGGCGTCCTCCTCGCCGACCACCTCGACGGAGCCCCGGTCGCGGACGCCGGTCGATTCCATTCGAGTCGCGAGGAACTGGAGAGCCACCGGCTGACCTTCAGCCGGTTCCTCGCCGACGAGGGGCTCTCCCTCGCGGCGGGCAGACTCCGTCCCTACGACCACTGGATCACGCCCTCGGTGGAGTCGCGGAGGTACGACACCCGGTTCTTCCTCGCCGCGCTGCCGGAGGGGCAGGAACCCGATGACCTCACGACCGAGGTCGACCTGACCATGTGGGCCCGCCCCGTCGACCTCCTCGAGGACTTCCGATCCGGCCGCTCCATGCTCCTGCCCCCGACGTGGACCCAGCTCCGGGTCCTCGCCGGGTTCCCCGACGTCGCGGCAGCACTGGACGCCGAGCGCAGTATCACTCCCGTTCAACCGGAGATCGTCGAGCACAGTGGCGGGGTGCGTGTGCGCTTCGACGGTTCGGACGAGTACTGGTCCGACTACCAGGCCGGTCGTCCGGAGTCGGGGAGCTGATCGCTCCCACCGGACATCTCGAAGTACCGACGGACCCGGCTGCGCGGTGGTTGACTGCCACTCATGCCGGATTTCGAGTTCGACGTGGACGCGTCGATCGCCGCCGGGTGGGACCGGTTCGCGGCCCGCCTGGCCGAACTCCTGCGCGACCTCGTCCCGGGAGCCACGTTCGATCTGGCCGTCCCCGTCCTCGGCTCGCCGTCCACCCGCACACCGTACGTGCGTTTCACCGCCACCGGCGCCGGCCGCGTCCATGCGGAGGTCTCCGGCGGCGGATCCGAGGATTTGCCGGAACCGCTGGGGCCCGTCCGGCTCGAGCAGCTCGTGGCGCTCGGTTGGGCACGCCGACGCCCGACGGACCACGGGGCTCCGGGAGCGGACCTCACTTTCCCGGTCGACCGAGCACCCGAGGTGGCGCACCTGGTCGCCGGCACGATGGAGCGGGTCTTCGGGATCCCCCACCCCGTCTTCCTCCATGACGTGTCCGATCCGGAGGACGCGGCCGGGGCCGGTCCAGGTGACCCCGTCCCCGCGGACGCCGACTTCCGCTCGCAGCCCATCACCACCCCGGACGAGGCGACCAGAGCCCTGCAGTCGGCCCTGTCGGAGGTCTACGAACGCCGGGTCACCCCCGACGAGCACGACGTGTTCACCATTCCCGCCGGGTGTGTCCTGCTCTTCGTCCGTGCACACCGCTCGCTCCCCCTCGTCGTGTTCCGGAGCCCACTGGTCTCTTCCGTCGCGGATCCCGCGGCCGCCGAGACCGAGGTAGCGATCCTCAACCGGGACTCGCTGTGGTGCCGGTACGTGTTCGACGGCGAGACGATCTCCGCCGAGGCGGAGTTCGTCGACAGGGTGTTCGTCCCGGTCAACTTCAAGATCCAGTTGGCCGAGATCTCGGCCGAGCTCGACGACGTCTACTCGGATCTCGCGCACCGGGTCGCGGGCAGGCGATGGCGTGACCTGCGCGCCGCCGACGACCACGGACCAGGCGAGCAGTAGGATCTGAGACCGTGCCGGGACGGGCCCGGTGTGAGAACTCGCCCCAGGAGCGCCTACATGCGTCGCGCCGTCCTCGCTGCAGTGATCGTGACCGCGGCCGTGTCCACTCCGGCGTGTTCACCGGCGTCGCTGTTCGGCGACGACGACTCCGCTGGAGTCCCGGTCCCGACAGCCCAGCAGTCCGGGCCCCTGCCGTCGTCGCAGCAGTTCGACAGGCCGTTCCCCGTGGCCGGAGAATCGTGGGACGCCACCGTGACCCTGTCCGACCTCCGCATCGTGCCCTCGACCACGTACTCGGACGCGGTCGTGGTGGTGGACGTCCGTGCGGTGCAGGCGTCCGGCCAACCGGAACTGGGCCCGGAGGACTTCTCGGCCTTCGACCCGTCGGGGAGGCCGTTCGAGCGGATCGAGAACCCCGCGGGGACGGTCGAGGACCCCCTCGTGCCCTCGGTCCTGAGCTTTCCCGGCGAGGAGATCCGGGGGATGGTCGCCTGGACGATGCCCAGAGGGAACCGTATCGGGCGCATCGACGTGGTAGCCCCGAGGACCATCAGTTCGGTCACCGTGACCCGCCAGCCGGAAGACCCGGCCGCCGCCTAGGGCTCAGGACGATCCCGTGTCCTCGAGGTAGGTCCAGCGACCACCTCTGCGCTCGAACACCGACCGCTCGCGCACGACACCAGGCCCCTCCGGCCCCACATACCGGGCCTCGAACTCCACCGTCCCGGTCCGATCGGCGGGTCCACCGGGTACCACGTCGAGAATCGCGAGCCCGGTCCATTCCACGTCACCGGCCTCCACCCGGGCCGGCCTCGTCCGCGGATGCCAGGTCCGCCAGAGGTGATCCTCCCGCCCGAGGACGAAGGCCGTGTACCGGGATCTCATGAGCTGCTCGGCGGTCTCGGCCGGCACGCCGTCCTCCACGAGCGGCCCGCAACAGCCATCCAGGGTGCGCCGACTCCCGCAGGGGCATCCGTTCACGTCGAGCTCCTCCGTCCACCCGGGTCCGCGATCAGGCTACCCACACGACGTCCGGTTATCCTGAACGCAGACATGTCCAGCTTTCGTGACCTCCCCTTCCGCTCCCGGCGACAGCCAGATCCCGGTAGCGGCCCCCTGCGGGTTCGCTCCTGTCGCGATCTGTGCGAGTGGACGAGGACCCCGGTGGAGCGCCGCGGGGAGCCCATGTTCGCGTGCCGAGGGTGCGGGTCCCAGTGGGTCCCGAGCGAGCACTGGACACCGAGGGACAGCAACGGGGCGGTCCCCCCGGAGGTGTTGGAGATCGTCACAGCCGAACCATGACCTCGTCTGCTGCCCTCTAGGCTGCACAGATGATCACCACCCCTCGACCCCTCAGTCCCGCCGTGAGTTCCGCGACGATCGACGCCGTCCTGCGCCGTGCGGCGGCCCGGTTCCCCGATCGCGTGGCGCTCACCTTCGCCGAACGACGGTGGACCTACGCGGCACTGGACTCCGCGGTCGACCGGGTGGCCACGACGCTCGCCGGTCAGGGCCTGGAGAACGGGGCCCGGGTGGCCGCCTACGGGGTCAACTCCGACGCCTATCTCATCGGCTTCCTCGCCACCTCCCGCGCCGGATTCACCCACGTGCCGGTCAACTACGCCCTGACCGGCGGCGAGCTCGAGTACCTGTTGACCGACTCGGGGGCGTCCCTGGTCCTGGTGGACCCGGCACAGTCCGCCACGTTGTCGGACGTACTCGAGTCCTTGCCGGGGTTGCGCTCCCTCGCGCTGCTGCCCCGGGAGGGGGAGACCGCGGACGGCACCGTTCTGGGTTCGGCGATGGCGGACTCCCCGTGCTCGCCGGTGGAGTCCCCCGCCACCGGCGACGATCTGGCCCAACTCCTCTACACCTCGGGGACCACCTCACGTCCCAAGGGCGCGATGATGACCCACTCCGCGCTGGTCCACGAGTACGTGAGCTGCATCCTCGCCCTGGACCTCGCCGCCGACGACGAGCCGCTGGTGACCATGCCCCTCTATCACTCGGCTGCGATGCACGTGTTCTCGCTCCCCTACCTCTCGCTGGGGGCGACGGTGCACCTCATGGCGGCTCCGGACATCCCGGAGATCCTCCGCCGGGTCGAGGTCGACAGGATCGGGTCCCTCTTCCTCGCGCCGACGGTCTGGGTACCGTTGGCCTCACATCCGGACCTGGAGTCCCGGGACCTGTCAAGTCTGCGCAAGGCCCAGTACGGCGCCTCGATCATGCCGGTGACGGTGCTCCAGCGACTGCGCGGCAAGTACCCTGAGCTCGGGTTCTACAACTGCTTCGGACAGTCGGAGATCGGCCCACTGGCCACTGTCCTGCGCCCCGAGGAGCACGACACCCGTCCGGCGAGCGCAGGCCGACCGGTGTTCTTCGTGGAAGCCCGGGTCGTCGACGAGGCGGGCGCCGAGGTCGCGGACGGCGAACGGGGCGAGGTGGTCTACCGCTCTCCGCAATTGTGCACGGGCTACTGGAACAAGCCCGACGCCACCGCCGAGGCGTTCCGCGAGGGCTGGTTCCACTCCGGCGACCTCGTGGTGCGTGACCCGGAAGGGTTCATCGAGGTTGTCGACCGCATCAAGGACGTCATCAACACCGGTGGTGTCCTGGTGGCGTCGCGGGAGGTCGAGGACGCCGTGTACCGGGACGAGCGCGTGGCGGAGGTGGCCGTGATCGGCACCCCGGACGACAAGTGGATCGAGGCCGTCACCGCGATAGTGGTCCTCAGGGAGGACGCGCACGCCACCGAGTCCGAGATCATCGACGGCACCCGCTCCCATCTCGCGCCGTTCAAGGTACCGAAGCGTGTCGTCTTTGTGGACGAACTGCCCCGCAACCAGTCGGGCAAACTACTCAAGCGGGAACTACGCCAGAACTGATTCCTGGGCCTCGCCCGGGCCGGCGCGGTGTCCGACGTCAGCCGATCCTGTCCAGGACCTCGCCGGCCACCACGTCGGGGGCCTGTTCCGGGAGCCAGTGCCCCATGCCGGACAGCGGCACGAACCGGTAGTCACCCGTCATCCGTGCGGCGGTCGCCTCGGCACCGGTCCGCCCGATCGCGGGGTCGTCCTCTCCCCAGAGATAGGTCGTGGGGACCGACACGTCGGGCAGGTCGTACCGCCGCATCGCGCGGTACCAGTTGAGCGCGCCCGTCAGCCCCGCCCGCGTGCCGACCACCTCGAGGTGTCTGGCCACGAGCTCGTCCGATACGTGCTCGTCGAACAGCGCCCGCAGCCGCCGGGCTCCGTCCTCGAGGAGGACCTCCTCGGCCTTGTCCTCCTGTCGGAACAAGGCGAAATAAGCCGATCGGGCCTGCTGGTCCGCGTCCGACTCCAGAGCCCGGGCGAAGGCCGACAGGTGGGGGACGGATACCACCGTCAGGCTCGCCACCCGCCCGGGGTGGTGGGCGGCGAGCCACCATGCGACCGATGCCCCCCAGTCGTGGCCGAGTACGTGCACCCTCTCCAGCCCGAGATGGTCGACGACCGCGAGAGCATCCGCGCTCAGGTGCTCGATCGCATAGGCCCCGACCTCGTCCGGGCGAGCACCGGTCGAGTACCCACGCTGGGCCGGAGCGACGACCCGGAGCCCCTGTTGCGTCAGCAGACTGGCGACCGCCTCCCACTCCCACGGGGACTCCGGGAAGCCGTGCAACGCCAGCACGGTCCCCCTCTCGGGCCCGCCCGGACGCCACTCCAGCACGTCGAGGGTACCGACCGGGATGTCGACGGTCATGCTCTGCAGTTCCATAGAGCGGACACTAGCTTCTCTGGTGGTTCACCGCGGGCGGCTTCCGGGTGGGCTCTGGGCAGACGACCCCGTGGGCGCAACCATCGAGCGCCGGTCATGCCAGTCGCGCACCAACCACATCTCGACCACCAGCGGGTCGACAGCGGCCTCGTCCGCCCACGCGGAGATCACGTCCAGATACCGCTGATACCGACGCGGCGTCATCCGACCGAGCGACTCGATCTCCGTCCATCCCGCGTGGACCAGCGTGCCGATCCCGGCCGAATCGACGGGAACGATGCTCTGCTCCGACCACGCCATGCCCAGGCACGACAGATAGAGCGACGCGAGCGGGAACCCGAGATCGGGCACCCCCCTGCCGGCCCTTCCGTACGGAGCCCCGTTGCGCAGGAGGTTCATGGCCTCCGCCGGGGCGTCCAACCACTCCGCCACCTCGTGCAGGACCAGGGGATATCCGTGAGATGACACCGAGCGCCACGCGGAGCGGTCCCGCTCCGGCACACGGAAGTCCGGTAGTCCCCTACGAACGCCCGAGCGCTGGGGGTGCCCCGCGAGCCAGGCCGCACACATGTAGAGCGCGACCACCGACTCCTCCAGGCTGCCGCGCGCCCTGCGGCCCGCCGCCCAGAGGTCACTCCTGCGGAGATACCCGGACCCGGTCTCGACCCGGCCGCCGTCCGGTCCACCGGCGACCAAGCGGAGGTCGACGCGTCGCTCCGCCAGCCTGAGGTTCCACAGATCGAGGTCGATCTCCACGTACTCGTCCGCCACGAGAAGTGCCGGGGGCTGGGCGCGGCACCACGCGAGACAGGAGGAGGGGAGGTCTGGAACGGGACGGGAACCGGTCGTCGTCATGCCCCGCAGCGTGTCACGCGGGTACGACACCACCGGTCCCCGTCGGCTCAGTCCTCGGCGAACGCCTCCAACGGCGGGCAGGAACACACCAGGTTCCGGTCGCCGTACGCACCGTCGATGCGTCGCACCGCGGGCCAGACCTTGGGGCGCCAGGTCGACCCCAGCGGGTAGCCCGCCAGGCTGCGCGGGTAGGCGTGCTCCCACTCGTCGGCGGAGACGCTCTCGGCGGTGTGGGGCGCCCCGCGCAGTGGATTGTCCTCGACGGTCCACTCCCCTGATGCGACCCGGTCGATCTCGGCGCGGATCGCGGCCATCGCGTCACAGAACGCGTCCAGCTCGGCGAGATCCTCGCTCTCGGTGGGCTCCACCATGAGGGTGTTGGGCACCGGGAAGCTCATCGTGGGCGCGTGGAAACCGTAATCCGCCAGCCTCTTGGCCACGTCGTCGATCGAGATGCCGACCGAGTCGATGAGCGGCCGGAGGTCGAGGATGCACTCGTGCGCCACCCACCCGCCGTCCCCGGAATACAGCACCGGGAAGTCCTGCCCGATCCGCCGGGCCAGGTAGTTGGCACTCGCGATCGCAGTGAGAGTGGCGCGCCGCAGCCCGTCCGCACCCATCATGCGGACGTAGGCCCACGTGATGGGGAGGATCGAGGCGGATCCGAAGGCAGCGGCCGAGACCACCGCGCCCGAACCGAGACCCTCCTCGTAGGGGTGGCCGGGCAGGAATTCGCGCAGATGTTCGGCCACCGCGACCGGGCCGACCCCGGGACCGCCACCACCGTGCGGGATGCAGAAGGTCTTGTGCAGGTTGAGGTGGCTCACGTCGCCACCGAACCGCCCCGGACGGGCGACCCCCACGAGCGCGTTGAGGTTGGCCCCGTCGATGTAGACCTGTCCGCCGGCGTCGTGGACGATCGCGCAGATCTCCTCGATGTCGTGCTCGTACACCCCGTGGGTCGAGGGGTAGGTGATCATGATCGCCGACAGCTCGGCCGCGTGCCGGCCGACCTTCTCGCGGAGGTCGTCGACGTCCACGTCACCGTTGGGTCGACATCCGACGACGACGACCTTCATCCCCGCCATCACCGCGGACGCGGCGTTGGTCCCGTGAGCCGAGGACGGGATGAGGCACACCCTGCGATCCCCGTCGCCGCGGGAGCGGTGGTACTGCCGGATCGCCAGCAGGCCCGCGTACTCCCCCTGGCTGCCCGCGTTGGGCTGCAGGCTCACCGCGGCGTAGCCGGTGATGTCGACGAGCCACTGCTCGACGTCGGCCACGAGCCGGCGGATCCCACGGGTCTGCTCGACCGGCGCGAAGGGGTGGAGTCCGGCGAACTCCGGCCACGTGATGGGCTCCATCTCCGTGGTGGCGTTGAGCTTCATCGTGCAGGAGCCCAGCGGGATCATCGTACGGTCCAGCGCCAGGTCCTTGTCCGCCAGTGCGCGCAGGTAGCGCATCATCGCGGTCTCGGTCCGGTACTTCACGAACGCCTCGTGCTGGAGATAGGTCGAGGTCCGATCGCCGTAGGCGGGATCGATGAGGATCTCCAGTTCCCCGGCGTCCGCGATGTCGGCGACGTTGCCGCCGAACGCCTCGAGGACGAGCGCGAGGTGGTCCCCGGTGGTGGCCTCGTCGCAGGAGACGGACACGTGGTCGTCGTCGACCATCCACAGGTTCACCCCCCGCTCGGCGGCGGCGGCGAGCACCTCGGAGGCGCGGCCCGGCACCCTGGCCAGGACGGTGTCGAAGAAGTCGGCGTGGACGACCTGGACACCCGCGGCGACGAGACCGTCGGCCAGGACGGCGGCATGGGAGTGCACGCGTCGGGCGATCGCCTGCAGGCCCTCCGCGCCGTGGTACGAGGCGTACATGGCGGCGACCACCGCGAGCAGGACCTGGGCGGTACAGATGTTGGATGTGGCCTTGTCGCGGCGGATGTGTTGCTCGCGAGTCTGCAGCGCCAGCCGGTAGGCCGTCCGGCCGTCCGCGTCCGTCGACACGCCCACGAGGCGGCCCGGCAGGTTGCGGGCGTGCGCGGTGCGGCACGCGAGGAAGCCGGCGTGGGGGCCGCCGAAGCCCATCGGGACGCCGAAGCGCTGGGACGAGCCGAAGCAGGCGTCCGCCCCCTTCTCCCCGGCCGGGGTGAGGAGGGTCGCGGCGAGCAGGTCGACGCCCGCCGCCACCAGGACTTCCCGGTCGTGGCACTGCTCGATCAGCCCGGCGACGTCGGCGACACGGCCCGAGGCTCCCGGCGTCTGCACGAGTGCGCCGAAGAAGTCGCCCTCCGGCAACCCGTCGTCGATCAGGTTCGCCGTGACGATCTCGATGCCGAGCGGCTCGGCACGGGTGGCCAGGATGGCGGCGGTCTGTCCGAAGACGTCCGCGTCGACCGCGAAGCGCGGGCTCTTCGAGGACCGGTTGGCCCGGCGGAGCATCGTCATGGCCTCGGCGGCCGCGGTCCCTTCGTCGAGCATGGAGGCGTTGGCCATGTCCATGCCGGTGAGGTCGGCGACCATGGTCTGGAAGTTGAGGAGGGCCTCGAGGCGGCCCTGGCTGATCTCCGGCTGGTAGGGCGTGTAGCCCGTGTACCAGGCGGGGCTCTCGACGACGTTGCGGCGGATCACGGCCGGGGTGAGCGTGTCGTAGTACCCCTGGCCGATCATCGAGACCGCGACCTCGTTCCGGTCGGCGAGCACGCGCAGCGCGGCCAGAGTGTCGGCCTCTGACAGGGGCTCGGGCAGGGCGTCGATGCCGGCTGCCCGGCCGTCGGGACCCACCTCGTCGAGGATGACCGACGGGAATGCGCGCTCGGCGAGCTCGTCGAGCGAGTTCACGCCGATGGTCCGCAGGATGTGGGCCAGGCCGTCGGCGTCGGGTCCCAGATGGCGGGCGACGAACTCGCCTCCGGTCCGGGCGGTGTGCGGGGTCGTCGTCACAGGTGCTCCTCGAAGGGCGGGGCCGCCCGGACGGGCGGCCTGCGGGCCGGTGCTACCCTCTCCGCTCTGTCCCCAACCGGCTGACGCCGGCGCCTGAGAGATTCACGGAGCCCGCCAGCGAGCCGCGCTTTCCCCGTGGGCGGGTGGTCTGTTCCACCGCTCTCCAGAGGCGTTCGACGACTGCACGGTCCGGGTGCCTGAGAGATTCTCGGAGAGGAGTTGCTCCTTCGGCGCCCGCGGCAGATGCCGCGGGACTCTCCCGTGAGTCGCGTGAACGCACCGCCGAGTCTAGACGACTCCCTCCGTTCAGCCCGTACGCCGCGAGGCGCGGGCGCGCCGACGGGCCGCCAACTCGTCCTCGAGGGGCTCGATGACGTCCTCGACCGAGACGGTCTCTGCGGGGAACTCGGCGATCGACCCGGCGAGCTCCCGCATCGCACCACCGATCCCGATGCCGAAGACTCCCTGCCCACCCTGGAGCAGGTCGAACACCTCCTCCTTCGAGGTGCACTCGAATACCGTGCGGCCGTCGGAGAAGAGGGTGATGGTGGCCAGGTCCTTCACGCCGCGGGAGCGGATCTGATCCACGGCCTTCCGGATGTTCTGCAGCGAGATCCCGGTGTCCAGCAACTGCTTGACGATCTTGAGGACGAGGATGTCCTTGAACGAGTACAGGCGCTGACTACCGGACCCGGCGGCGTTGCGGATCGACGGCACCACCAGATCGGTCCGGGCCCAGTAGTCGAGTTGCCGGTAGGTGATGCCGGCGATCTGACAGGCGATCGGGACGCGGTATCCACTCGTGCCGTCCGGAATACCGTCGTCGGGGAACAGGCCCGGTTGCACCTCGTCGAACGTGGCCTGGGTGGCCTCGACGTCGCCTCCGAAGAGACCCTCCGTGTGCGTACCGGTGGAGGACGACTCCGGATCCCGGGTGTGGTCGGCCACGATTGCTCCCTCAAGCTGTGGGGTGCCGCCGCTGTCGCGGAGACACGGTGCCGGACTCTGTCGAGCCCGGATCCTTGAACGCGTGAACACCATCGGTGTAGTTCACTGGGAGCAACGCTAGGCCCGCGAGGGGCCTCGATCAATAGGACACGCGGTAAACCTCAACCTCAAGTTGAACTTGAGACCTGGCCGCGACCTGCACACTGGTGCTGGAGTGACTACTGATGAGACAGAAATACCTGGTCACAGCACTCAGGACGTGGGGCCGCCGGGCTCCTGCGGCGCGTCCCCACCGCCGAGGAAATCATCCGGGCTCACTTGGTCGAGGAACTCGCGGAACGCCTCCACCTCTTCCTCGCCCTGCTCCACAAGCGAGATCCCCACCTCGTCGAGCACCTCACGGCTGACCAGGACCGGGGACGAGGTTCTCAGTGCGACGGCAACAGCGTCCGACGGGCGCGCGGAGACCCGCTTGCCCTCGAAGACGAGCTCGGCGATGAACGTCCCCTCGGACACCCCCACGATCTCCACCTGTTCGAGTGGGTGGGCGAAGGTCTCGAGGAGTGTCGCCACGAGATCGTGGGTCAGCGGCCTGCCCGGCTGCACACCCTGTTGTTGGAGACTGATCGCGGCGGCCTCGGACGCGCCGATCCAGATCGGGACGTACCGCCCCCCGTCCTTCTCGTGCAGGATCAGTACCGGTGCGTACTCCGGCTCCTCGAAACGGATGCCGACGACGTTCACCTCACGCATGTTCTTTCCCATGTCCTCCGCCTCTCCCACGGGTCCAGCCTAGCCCTGATCGCTCCCGGGGCGCTCGCGTCAGGACTCCAGCGCGTGCCGCACGGCCACGGTGACGAGCGTGGAGTGCAGAGCCACCGAGAGCGCCGCGATCTCCCGGGCCAACTCGGCCGCGCGGTCACGTGCATCCGCGTCGCCCTGCCGTGCCACCGGCCCGGCGATCTGGGTGATGAGACCTGTCTGCCGGTCCGCGGCAGTCCGGAAACCGCGCAGATGACGGACGTCCACCCCGTGACCGGCGAGATCGTGCGCCGTTCGCGCGACCAGGACCGCCTCCGGGTCGAAGAAGCCCCCGGGGCCCGCCACGATGAGCCCGGCGTCCACGAGGGAACCGACGAGCTCCGCGTCCACCCCCGACTGCTCGACCACGTCCTCACGGGTCAACCGGAGGACGGTGTCGCTGCGGAAGTCGTCCGGGGTCGACCCCGGGACGCCGTCCCCACCGTGCCGTGGGAGCAGAGCGGTGGTGGACCCGTCCGCGATCGCGGAGTCGAGCGCCTCCAGCTCCTCACGGATCACCTTGAGCGGCAGATACCGGTCACGCTGCGCCGTGAGCACATACCGCAGCCGCTCACGGTCCCCGACACTGAACCTGCGGTACCCGCTGGCGGTCCTCTCGGGGGTGACCAGTCCTTCGTTCTCGAGGAACCGGACCTTCGACACCGTGAGGTCCGGGAACTCCGGACTCAGAAGTGCGATGACGCCGCCGATGGAGAGGTGCCCCTCCTCAGCGGCGCCGTGTCCGGCGGCTGTCACTGCCCGGGCGTACCCGTCAGGAAGACCAGGCGGAACTTGCCGATCTGGACCTCGTCACCGTTCGACAGCGACGCGGCGTCCACGGGCTCACGGTTGACGTACGTACCGTTCAGGGACCCGACGTCGACGACGTTGAAGGTCCCGCCCTCGCTGCGGAACTCCGCGTGACGACGACTCACGGTGACGTCGTCGAGGAAGATGTCGCTGTCCGGATGACGACCCGCCGACGTGGTCGCCTGGTCCAGGAGGAACCGCGAGCCCGCGTTGGGCCCTCGCTTCACCACCAGGAGCGCCTGCCCCTCGGGCAGTCCCTCGACACCGGTGACGGCGGGCTCGGACTGAGCCGCCTGCTGATCGGACTCGTTGAGAAGCTCCGCGCGGAACACCGAGGTGGTCTCTGCGGTCGCCTCGGGCATGTTCTTGTTCTCGGTCACGTTCGTCTCTCCTCGTCCGAGCCCGGGCGTGGGGCTCACCATGCGGTGCCTGCGATTCTATGTCGGACCGTCCGGCCGCGGGGCCGGGGGCGGTCCCTACCCCTCAGCCCTCCGTGATCTTGGAGTATCCGTCCGAGTCCAGCGTCTGCTCGAGCTGCGTCTCCAGGTCGTCGACGTCGGCGATCTCGAGGACGACGATCCACCCCTCACCGTACGGATCGGAGTTGACCAGCTCGGGAGAGGTCTCGAGGGCGGTGTTGACCTCGACGACCTTCCCGCTGAGCGGCGCGTACAGGTCAGAGACGCTCTTGGGAGACTCGACCTCGCCGAAGGGCTCACCCGACTCCGTCTCACCGCCCACGTCCGGGAGCTGCACGAAGACGATGTCACCCAGCTTGGACTGCGCGTACTCGGTGATGCCGATGCGAACGCGGGTATCGGACACCCGTTCAACCCACTCGTGCTCGTCGGTGTACCGGAGCTGGTCGGGGATGTTCTGGTCGCTCACTGATGTGCCCTTCTCGCGTGGCTCACTTGGCGTGTTCATCTGGCGACATTACACACCGCCGGACGACCCCACTGCAGTAGATCCGGCACCGCGCGGGGGGACCGCGCGCGCGATCCTCCACGCCTGCCACAGGTAGATCGCACCGCTCCAGGAGTAGAGACCCACGCCCCAGTACAGGCACGCCTCACCGAGGATCTGCAGCCCCTCCCCACCGGGGACTCCGGCGAACCCGGCGAGGAGCAGTGGAAGGGACCAGAACAGCGCGAAGGTGGCGGCTTTGCCCAGGTAGGTGACCTCCGGGTCGATCCCTCGCCGGCGGTACACCGGCATGGTCCCGACCAACAGCGCGTCCCTCACCAGAAGAACCACCACGACCCAGACGGGGATGTACCCGGCGACGGCGAAGGCCACGGGCACGGCGGCCACCAGGATTCGGTCGGCGAGGGGGTCGAGTCGCTCCCCCCAGGTGGACCTCATGTGCCACAGCCGTGCGATCTTGCCGTCGAGCCAGTCGGAGACGACCAGCGCGCCGAGGAGCCACAGCGCCAGTGGCGGGTCGTCCCAGACCAGGATGCTCACCACGAGCACCGGGATCAGCGCGATGCGCGCCAGCGAGATGACGTTGGGAAGCGTCCAGAACCTGTCGCTGACCCCGGGGTCACGCGGCGGCGGTTCGTACCCGAGGCCGGGTGGCACCGCGGCGGAGAGGTGTCCGTCACGCGGTTGCGGGATGCGCGCACCGAGGACCCTGCCCTCTCCGGTCCGCCATTCCCGAAGATCGGTCTCACGCCTGCCCTCCCGCGCCGCGCTCATCGGAAGGTCGACATCATCCCGGAGAAGACGTTGCCACCCGCCGCCATCGGGTTGTCGTGGACCATGTACGTCCACGTGGAGGTGGGCCGCGCCATCGCGTTGGCCACCAGATCCACCCCCGCATCGGTGAACTCGATCTCGGCGAAGGTGGTCTCGGACTCACGGACCGCGTCCGAGGCGAGGTCTCGGAAATGGTCGATCGCGATCCGGTGGAACTCGTCGAGGGGGTTCTCGCGCCCCAGCGCGCGGAGGTGGATCGACTCGCGGACGTCGTTCATCGTCTCCAGGTGACGAGCCCAGCCCCGGTCGAGATGCCACAGCATGATGTCCCGGCACCCCTGCACCACGGCGTCACGGCCGTGCGTCTCCACGAGTTCGGCACTGCGCCCGGGATCGTGCGCGGTGAGTTCCTCGAACGCCTTCTCCGTCACCAACAGCGCTGCCCGTCGCTCGGCCAGGATCGCGCGTTGTTCGGCGAGAAGTCGGCTGTACCGCCAGGTGTTGGAGTGGATCGCGAGCATCTGCCCCTCGGTGACGCGCTGGGCGTGGTCCACCGCGTCCCGGCCACGGTTGCCCTTGAGCAGCCCGCTGATCCTGTCGTGCGAGGTGGGGATCTTCTCGGGCTCCAGGGCCGAGGTCACGACCGGGTCGTCCATCGCGGCGAAGAACACCGAACTGCCGGGATCCCCCTGGCGCCCGGCGCGCCCCCGCAACTGGTTGTCGAGCCTCTCCGTCCGGTGCCGCCCGGTCCCCACCACGTGCAGTCCACCGAGTTCGACCACCTCGTCGCGGCGGGATTCGTCGGACCCACCCAGCCTGATGTCCGTGCCGCGGCCCGCCATCTGGGTGGAGACGGTCACATTGCCCACGTCCCCCGCCTCGGCGATGATGGCCGCCTCCTCCTCGTCGTTCTTCGCGTTGAGTACCACGCACTCCACGCCCTTCTCGGACAGTCGTGCGGCGAGTTCCTCCGACTCCGCGACGTCGTGGGTTCCCACGAGCACCGGCTGGCCGGTCGAGTGGACGGCGGCGATGTGCTCGACGACGGCGCGGGTCTTGCTGTCGACGTCGATGTACGTCCGATCGGCCTCGTCGACTCGGACGCAGGGGGTGTTCGGGTCGATCTGGGAGACACCCAGTGAGTAGAACTCGCGCAACTGCGCCCCCGCCGCCAGGGCCGTTCCCGTCATCCCGCACACGCGGTCATATCGGCCGATGAACGCCTGGACCGTGATGCTGTCGAGGATCTGACCGGCCTCGGAGACCGCGACCCCCTCCTTGGCCTCGACGGCCGCCTGCAGTCCGTCCGGCCACCGTTGCAGTTCGGCGACGCGACCCCGAGAGGCGTTGATCAGCTGGACCCGCCCGTCACGGACGATGTAGTCCACGTCCCGCCTCAGCAGGAAGCACGCGTGGAGTGCGACGTTGACCTGCACCAGCGTCGTGGCGACATGCTCCTCGTCGTAGAGGTCACCGATCCCCAGTTCGCCTTCGATCGCCTCGGCGCCGTCGTCCGTCAGGAAGATGTTGCGCCGCTCGGAGTCGGTCTCGTAGTGGCGGCCCGGTCGCAGTTTCCGGACCGCGGAGAGGATCTCCCCCGTGGGCGCCTCCCCGGAGGTGGACCCGGCGAGGACCAGGGGGACCAACGCCTCGTCGACGAGCACCGAGTCCGCCTCGTCGACCAGAGCGACGTCCGTGGTCGGCGAGATGAGGTCCGCCGGGTCGGTGACCAGCTGCTCCCGCAGGACGTCGAATCCGATCTCGGAGACGGACCCGTAGGTGACGTCGCAGGCGTATGCGCCGCGACGTTCCTCGCGGGTCGACGACTCGGTGACGTGACCCACCGTCAGCCCCAGGAGCTCGAACATCGGCCCCATCCACCGCGCGTCGCGGGCCGCGAGATAGTCGTTGACGGAGATGACGTGGACGGTGTGCCCCTGGAGTGCATAACCGGCCGCCGCGACCGCACCCGAGAGGGTCTTGCCCTCTCCGGTCGCCATCTCCACCACATCCCCCGCGAACATCCTCAGAGCGCCCTGGAGTTGGACGTCGAACGGCCTCAGTCCGACGGCCCGGGTCGCCGCCTCTCTGGCCAGAGCGAGGAAGCGTGCGAGGTCCTCGGGGGACTCGCCGAAGAGCTGCAGATCGTGGGCGGCGTCCGCGAAATCGCCGTCGTCCATACCCGAGGCCCAGTCGTCGAACCCGTGGGACGCCTCGACCGCACTCTGCGCGCGCGAGGTGTCCCGGCCCTGGGTGGAGCCCATCAGCTTCCAGAAGCGGTTGGCGAATCCCACGCGTGGAGTCCTTCCCGATCTACAGAACAGTTGATGCCACCGTACGCAGGGGCTGGCAGGGTCGGGGGCGCGCCCCGCTGGTCGCTGCGTCAGCGATCAGGGTCGATCTGTCCGCGCAGCCTGCGCATGGCCTCGGTGGAGAGCATCCGGTCGCCGGCCCGGGAGGCCAGGTGCTCGGCCGTGAGGTCCGCGGGGGTGGGCACGTGGGCCGTCGACGGAGGTCTCACCCCGTGCTCACGGGCGATGTCGTCGAGCCGCGCGGCCTCGGACTCCGCCGCATCGGCGCGGGTCTCCACGGATTCCACCAACGCGCGGAACGCGACCGCCCGTTCGACGACCTCGGCCCAGACCTCGTTGATCGCGGTGCCCATCCCGGTCTGGGAGGTGAATCCGTCACGCGCGGGGGGGACGCCCGGCATCGCCGCCGTCTCCCGGAGGCGGCACAGGTCTCCGGCGAGTCCCACCACCTCGGTCTCCGCGTCGAACTGGAGCCGGATCTCCTCGACGGATCGCCCCCCGCGCATGTAGGCGCGGATCAGTCGGTCGTACAGCCCGCCGACCTCCATGAGCAGCGCCGTGTACATCTCGGGGAGGCGACGGCTGTCCGCCCGGATGCGCGGGAGCGACGGCAGCGATTCCACCACCGCCTGGACACGGTGCGGCAGGACGACCCTGCCCATCTCGCGCTGCCCGTACGCCGCCGCGGCGGTGCCCAGCTCGAACATGGTCCGGGGCACCATCGGCACCGGCGCCATCGTCGGCGTGGAGGCGAGGGCGTCGAAGAGCCGACCCCGGTCCTCCGGGTCCAGGTGGACGCCGCGCTTGCGATCCGCACGGATGTCCTTGATGCGGTACGCAAAGACACCTGCGCCACGGGTGAATCCGGTGCGCAGGGTGACGTACTTCCGGTCGAGGTCCGCCAGCCGGGTTCGCAACGCCACCCTCAGGACCGACGGCAGCGGAGAGCCGAGCAGGCGCCGGAGATCGTGGCGCTGCTCCTCGATCACACGCAGCTGGTGGAAACCGCCCACTGTCGGAAAGGGCAGATTTCGGTGGAGCCGCGCGAGCACGACGCCGACGATCCGTGGTTCGACGAGACCACAGGCGACCAGCAGAGCGGCCCGATCGGAGAGTTCTCCGGCGCCCGACGGGGCCGTGCCCGCGCACAGATCGTCGACGTGGCGGACCAGGCGGGCACGGGCATCCTCGCCGTCACCGTCCTGATCGTGACTGGTCATACCCGAGCACCTCTCCCCCCGCTCCGGCGGTCACCGCCGATGGACCTCATGCTGCCATGATGCCCCGTCCGGGGATCACGTGCCGTCCGGCTCGACCGGAGCGCGGATTCGCCGACACGGCACGTGTGGGGGTCTACTCCTGCTCGGGCGTGATCCGCACGACCATCTTCCCGGTGTTGGCGCCGCGCATCATGTCGAGGAACGCGTCGACAGTGTTCTCGATGCCGTCGACGACGGTCTCGTCGTAGGCGATCTCCCCGGCGGCGAACCACGTCGTCATCCGCTCGGCGAACTCGGTCCCAAGGTGGAGGTAACCGCCGAGCGTGAAGCCCTTGAGCGTCAGTGCACGGACGATGATGTTTGCCAGGTTGTCCGGGCCGGGCGTCCGGCCCTCGTCGTTGTAGCTCGCTATCGCCCCGCACAGGGCGATTCGCCCGCCGTCGCTCATCACGTCGAGTGCCGCCTCCAGGTGGTCGCCTCCGACGTTGTCGAAGTACACGTCGACTCCCTCCGGGGCCAGTGCGCCGAGCTGTTCGCGTACGGGCGCGTCCTTGTAGTTGAACGCAGCGTCAAAGCCATACTTATCGGTGAGCAGACGCACCTTCTCGGGAGATCCCGCCGATCCGATGACTCGACCGGCGCCCAGGAGCCGAGCGATCTGCCCGGCGGCGGTACCGACCGCGCCGGCGGCTCCGGAGATGAAGACCGTGTCCCCCGGCTTCAGGCCGGCGATCGCAGTGAGCCCTACGTAACCGGTCAACCCGGTCATGCCGAGGATGCCGAGGTACAGGGAGAGCGGTGCTCCGTCGAGCTCGGGCACTACGGAGAAGGTCGACGCGTCGGCCTGAACGATGTCCGACCACCCGTGCTGGTGCAGCACGACGCTCCCGACGGGGACGGAGTCGTCGGTGGATGCGGTGACCCGACCGACCGCGCCGCCGGTGATGGTCGCGCCGACCGCGTAAGGGGCGGTGTAGCTCCGCACGTCGTTCATCCGGCCCCGCATGTAGGGGTCGACGGAGACATAGAGGTTCGAGACCCGGACCTGACCCGGTTCGAGTGGCCCGTAGCTGACCGTGGTGGTGCGGAAGTCCTCGTGCCTCGGCCACCCCGTGGGGCGCGCGGCGAGCTGGATATGGGTACTGGTGGCGGTGCTGGTGACGTCGGTCATGGTTCTACTTCCGGGTGCGGTTGTGACGGGTGGTGGGGAACAGGGGAACGGCGAAGTCCACTAGAGAGCGATCGCGAGCACGAGCACCGAGAGCAGCGGTAGCACGCCCTGCTTGAGGGCCGCCCCCCGCTTGTCGGGGGCGGAGAGGAACAGGACGAGGGCCGCCGCGGCCATGGAACCGGCACCGGCGAACAGCAGCGCGGCACCCACAGGAACCGGACCGGCGAGGACGAACGCGATGCCGACCGCCGCGACGATCGCGAGGAAGAGGTTGTAGAACCCCTGGTTGAAGGCGAGCTGCTGGGTGGCGCGCGCCTCATCGAGGCTTGTTCCGAAGACGCGGCGGGCACGAGCGCTCGTCCACATGAGTGACTCGAGCGCAAAGATGACGACGTGCACCAGCGCCGCGAGGGCGGCGAGGATCAGGGAGAAGATGAGCATGGTGTGACCTTGACGGATAGATGGGAGCGGATACGTTCTGAACTGATCGTTTCAATATATACTAAACTGGACGTTTCACAAAAGGAGGCCGATCATGGGTCGCACACAGGGATTCGACACCGCCGCCGCCGTGCGCCGCGCACGTCAGGTCTTCTGGGAGTCGGGTTACGAGGACGCGGCGATCCCTGCCCTCGAGAGCGCCACCGGCCTGAACCGCTCGAGCATCTACAACGCCTTCGGTAGCAAGCGCGGCCTGTTCGACGCGGCGGTCGACAGTTACCTCGACGAGGTCATCCGCCCACTGCTCCAGCCGCTCACCGAGACCCCTGTCGCCCCCGGCGCGATCGTCGAGTACCTCGCCAGGCTGCGAAGCGCGTTCCTCAACGAAGGCTCCTCGGCGTCCGCGAACGGGTGCCTTCTCATCAATTCGGCGAACGCGCCGATCGCGCGGGACGCGGCCGTGCGCGAGGTCGTCGCCGCGTATCGCCAGGAGCTACGCTCCGCCATCGGTCGCGGCGTCGTCGCCCACCGGCCAAGCCACGACCCCGAGGCCAACGCCCGGCTCGCAGACGCCTGCACTGCGATGATCGTTGCAGCCTTCGCGCTCACCCGCGTCGACAATGTGGCCGCGCTGCAGTGCATCGACACCGCAACCCACCTCCTCGACCATCACGCCTGACGGCGGAGTAGCCCCGGCGCAGGGCGACGGACCCCGGGGCCGCAGGACACCTCCGTGTACTCTTATTGACAACCGTTCTCAATAAGAGGTGGGCGCGAGTGGTCCGAGTGTCGCAGCTGCCGTTCGCGGGTCCGTCTGGCGCGCACGGGTCACCCACGTGTCACCCGGAAGGAACCCCATGACCTCCACCCCCACGGTCCTCGACGCCCTCGTCATCGGGGCGGGCCCGGCCGGGATAGGGACCGCGCTCGCCCTGGCGTCCGTCGATGGCCTCGTCTTTGGGGTACTCGAACGGGGAGAGATCGGACAAACGTTCCTGGACTGGCCGGCGGAACAGACGTTCCTGACCCCGTCTTTCACCGGCAACGGCTTCGGTGCCACGGACTTGAATGCCGTCCACCCTGAGACCTCACCGGCGTTCAGCCTCGGCGTCGACTATCCCTCCGGACGCCAGTACGCCGCCTACCTGCGCGGTGTCGCCAAGCACTTCCACGTCCCCATTCTCGATGGCACGGAGGCCACCTCGGTGACTCCCCGAGACGGGGGTTTCGAGGTACTCAGCGAGCGCGGATCGGTCCTCGCCCGCTCGGTGGTCTGGGCGGGGGGTGAGTTCGGTGATCCCTCGACACCGCGCATCACCGGACACTCGCTGCTCGATCACAGCAGCGGACCCGCCGCATGGGCACCGCATCCCGGAGATGTCGTGGTGATCGGCGGCTACGAGTCCGGCATCGACATCGCCTGTCACCACGTCCAGCAGGGAGCGCACGTCACCGTTCTGGATTACCAGACTCCCTGGGACGCCGGGACCGGATCCGACCCGTCGTTCCGCCTCGCTCCGCGATCCCGGATGCGACTGCTCGGTGCGCTGGCGACGGGCAGACTGACCCTCACCGCCGCCCAGGCCGTCAAGGTGTCGAAGACCTCCCAGGGCTACGCCACCCGACTCGGCGACGGCGACGTCGTGACCAGCGACAGCCCTCCGATCGCAGCCACCGGCTTCGGACCGGGTCTCGGCCCAGTCGCGGACCTGTTCGCCACCCGAGAGGACGGGTGGCCCGAACTTGACGAGGACGACCAGTCCACGATCACACCCGGCCTCTTCCTGTCCGGACCGACCATCCGCCACCGCGGGTTGAAGTTCTGTTTTGTCTACAAATTCCGGCAGCGCTTCGCGCATATCGCCCGGATCATCGGTGAGCGGGCGGACAAGAACGTCGACGCCCTCGAGGCGTGGCGCGCCGCGGGAATGCTGACCGACGACCTGTCGTGCTGCGGGGTGGACTGCGCGTGCTGAGGGTAGCGCTCGGCGCGTTCCGGGGCCCCCGCCCCCTGGCCGTCACGGCGCTCTTCCTCACCGCAATCGGCCTCGGGAGCGCGATCGGTGCGTGGGCACCGACCGCGGCGGGCCAGCTGAGCGGAGCCGTCGACCATCTGGTGCTGGTGCTCGTGGCCGCCATCTTCTTCACGCTGCGGATCGACGGCATGCCGGCGCTGCGCCGCGCGCCTCGGATGGTGTTCCTGGCCGTCGGGACCAATTTCCTCATCATCCCAGTGATCGCATGGGCGCTGACCTCGGTCCTGGTGCCTGACGACGCCCTCCGACTCGGGGTACTAATCTACTGCCTGTTCCCCTGCACCGACTGGTTTCTCGGTTTCACGCGCCTCGCCGGTGGGGACACGGCGGTCGGATCCGCCCTCATCCCCATCCAGCTGGCCCTGCAGCTGGCCCTGTATCCCGTGTGGCTGGGTGTGTTCGCAGGCCAGCAGGTTGACGATGCCCTTGCTGTGGCCGGGCCCGCACTCCTCACCTGGTTCGTGGTCCCGGCCGGGATCGCACTCTCACTCCGCTGGCTGCTCGGCCTGGTCGCCACGCCACGTCTGAGTACCCGGATCATCGACGCCGTCGACGGCACTGTGCCATTCGTCATCGTCGCCCTGATCGTGTGCCTGTTCGCAGGCAACGTGGGCACCATCCTGGCCGACCCGTCCGCGTTCGGCTGGGTGCTGCTCGTGGTGTTCCTGTTCTTCGTCGTCGTCTACGTCGTAGGCGAGACGATCTCCAGGGGCTTCGGTCTCAGCCACCCCGAGCATGTACTCCTCACCATGACCACCTCGGCCCGAAATGCCCCGCTCATGCTGGCGGTCAGCACGATCGCACTACCAGATCAGCCCGTGATTGCCGCCGCGATTGTGATCGGCATGCTGGTCGAGTTCCCCCACCTCACCGCTCTTACCCACCTGCTCGCCAGGCAGCGACAACGCGGGCACGCGCGCGGTGACGGTCACCTCCTGGCCAGGGCGGTGCCGCGACCGGCAACCGAGGTCGATCACCGGGGCCGTTAGCGGGTGAGAGACAGCGCCGCACTCCCCCGAGGTTCCCCGGTCTGGGAGTACCGTCGTCCGATGAGCACCGCCGAGTCATCGACCGACGACTTGCGGGCGATGGAAGCAGCACTGTGGCCGGCGTACCTGTCGGCCCGTTCCGGCCTCCCCGGCCCTCGCGCCAACCTCTCGTTGCTCACCGTCGCCGCGAGACTCGCGGACGGCCGCGCCATCGAGGCGATGAGGACCGACGGCGGCGAGTACCCCGCGATGTGCGCGGCCGCGGCCTTCGGATTGAGAGCGGGCAGCGCGGCGTGCGAGGACAGCGCCCGGGCGCTCGCGACGGATGAACGGTGGCGGGTGCGCGAGGGAGTCGCCATCGGTCTCCAGCTCCTCGGTGAGGACTCGCCCGACGTGTTGATCGGGATAGTCCAGAGGTGGGCCGATGATCCCGAACTGTATCTCCAGCGCATCGCCACCGTCGCCATCTGCGAGCCGCGCCTGCTGCGCACGGCCCCGGCGGCGGCCGTCGCCGTCGACGTGTGTCGACGCTGTACACGCCATCTCACTGCTCTTCCGCCGGCACTGCGGACCAGCCCTGCAGCCCGAAACCTCCGCCAGGCGCTGGGGTACTGCTGGAGCATCGCCGTGGCCGCCGATCCGGACCCCGGCCTGGCCGCATTCCGTGACCTCCCGACGGACGACCGCGACGTCGAGTGGATCGTCACCCAGAATCTGCGCAAGAAGCGACTCGCGGCGCTGGTGTGACGCCTGCGCCCGGGAACACGGGAGAGAGCGTCACCTCACCCGTCGTCGCGTAGGGGAACCCGGACGTCCCCACCCGACTCCTCGGTGATCCGGCGGCCCATCTGCACGTACGTCGGCTCGGCGAGGAAGCCCCCGGCGAAGAGCGCCTGGCCCTGTGCGAACGAGGCCGATCGCCGTATCTGGTCCTCGCCGGCGAAGCCGAACACTTCTGCGAGCTCCATCAGGTCCCTGGGCGAGTTGACGCGCATCAGACCCAGGTTGTCGCACTGCGAGAGCACGTTGGGGTGGATCTTGTTCGGTCGCTGCGTGGAGAGCAACAACCACAGCCCGAACTTCCGGCCCTCCGCGGCGATCTGGACCAGTTGGCGGGTGAGCGCCCGCTCGACGTCGGTCTGCGGATCGGGCGGGCAGAGATTGTGCGCCTCGTCGATCACGATGAGGATCGGCTCGCGATCCTCGCGCCTCGTCCACAGGTGCTCCACGACGGCCAACGCCGCCACCTTGGACTCGGCCGGGTGGGTGAAGCCGCCGAGATCCATCACCGTGGCGCGGGGGCGTTGATCGATCACGTCGACGACAGAACTCGCGCCCCTGGACCACAGATCCCACTCGAGCACCTGGAGGTTCTCCATCCGGTAGGACAGTCGGACCTCCCCGGGGTCGGACGAGGCCCGGAGGGTCGCGAGCGCCTCCACCGAGTCGAAATCCTCCGCGCGGACGTTGGTGCGCAGGAGGACGTTGTACTCCTCCGCGTCCGCGATCGGGTCGAGCTGCAACAAGGCGGCCTTGGACGCCGGGGACAGGTCCACGTACCGGGCGTGCAACCGTTCCCCCGCACCCTCCGACGAGCGCAGCACCCTGATGTCGAGCTCCGCGAGCCGGGCCACCTCGGCCGCACCGGCCTCCTCGCGGGCCTCGGGCAGCCTGACGAAGTCCGCATTCGGGTCGAGGATGACCATGGGGAGTTCGGTGTGCAGCAGTAGCTGTTCGAGGACCACGCCCAGCGCGTAGGTCTTCCCGCTGCCGCTCTGCCCGCACCAGAAGGTGTGGCGGTTGAAGCGACGGGCGTCCAACCGGACCGGGGCATCCGGAGCGCCCACCGCGCTGCCGATCGTGATCTCGGTCATCGTCACCCCTTGCGTGCACACCGGTGGAGGAGATCCCATCTAATCACCGGCGTTCCGCCCCCAGGCGCGAAATCGGTCAGTGCGGTACTACCCCTCGTCCGTGAGGTTGATCGTCCACTCGTCACGGTGCGACACGATGAGCACCGAGGGCCCGGGAGCCAGATCGAGGCCGAACTCTGCATCGGCACTGGGGGTGGTCACCACATTTTTCGGAGTCCCGCCCGAGCGAGGGAGGGAGAACTCAGTGACCGCCATCCCGACAGCGGTGTCTGCTCGGCTCCCCGTGATCACACCGCCCTCCCCGTCGTACAGAAAGACCCGCGTGCCTCGTCCCTCGCTCGCCAGCGGCGGGGCCGACGACACCGGCAGCACCGAGAGCTCCCACACGCCGTCCCCCTCGACCTCGAGCCCGTGCGGAGCGGGATTCGCCGGCCACCACATCGACTCGCCGTCAAAGGTCCCCCGGTCGGCGGTGTTCGCTTCGATCACGCCGTCAATGAGGATCATCTGTTTCTCGCCCTCGGCATCCAGACTCCACAGAACTAGTGGTTCGGTTCCCTCATAGGTCATCCGGACGATTCCGCCATCCGCGTCCGCGACTTCGGGGGGTAGCGGGACGACCGCCTCGCCCTCGCCTGACGCCTCGACGGCATCGAAGCTCCCATACCGCTCGTCCGCGCTCTCTGCCGCGGAGCTGTCGCCAGAATCCGGAGACGGCGACGAGGATGCCCCGGGGTAATCGGTCGACGGAGAATCACCCGAGCATCCGACGAGGAACGTGGCGAGTGCGACCACCACTGCCCCAGCGGCGAGACGGCCGCGTGGAGATCCGACCATCATCACTAGTCGATCAACCCCTGAGGTACCACGTCACGGCGGAGGATCGCCGCTGTCTCGTAGCGTGCCATAGCGAACGACTCAGGGGCGGTCTCCCCTACGGGAAACCGCCCCTGCTCTGTCGGGCTGACAGGATTCGAACCTGCGACCCCTTGACCCCCAGTCAAGTGCGCTACCAAGCTGCGCCACAGCCCGCCCGCCACCGCGTCTCGCGCGGCGACTGGATCAGACTAGCGCACGCCTGTGGGAGCGCTCCAATCGCCTGGTCACTTGCGCTGTCGACGCTCCTTGACGCGCACGTTCACCCGGACCGGAGAGCCGTCGAAACCGAACGTCTCGCGCAATCGCCGCTCCAGGAATCGCCGGTAGCCCGCCTCCAGGAATCCGGTGGAGAAGAACACGAACGTGGGGGGCCGGGTGGTGGCCTGGGTGCAGAAGCGGATCCGCGGCAGCTTCCCGCCGCGCATCGGCGGCGGGGTGGCGGCCACGACCTCGCTCATCCACGTGTTGAGGGGACCCGTGGGGATGCGCTTGTCCCAGGAGTCGAGCGCGCCCTCCATCGCCGGCACCAGCTTGGCCAGCGCACGGCCCGTGGTGGCCGAGATGTTCACTCGGTACGCCCACGTGAGGATCTTCGACAGCTCCCTGTCGATCTCCTTGTCCAGGTCGTACCGGCGGTCCTCATCAACCAGGTCCCATTTGTTGAAGGCGATCACCAGCGCCCGACCGGCATCGGCGACCATGGAGATGACCCGCAGGTCCTGTTCCGTGATCGGTTCCGAGGCGTCCAGCAGTAGCACCACGACCTCGGCGGCCTCGATGGCACCGCGGGTACGGAGCGAGGCGTAGTACTCGTGCCCGTACGCCTGATTGACCTTCCGCCGCAGACCGGCGGTGTCCACGAAGCGCCACGTCTTGCCGCCCAGTTCGACGAGCGAGTCCACGGGGTCGACGGTGGTTCCGGCGACGTTGTCGACCACCGACCGCTCCTCGCCGGTGAGCTTGTTGAGCAGGCTCGACTTGCCGACGTTGGGCTTGCCGACCAGCGCCACGCGCCGCGGCGCGTTGGTCGCCTCACGCATCCGGGCCTTGGAGGGCAGCTGGCGGAGGATCTCGTCAAGCAGGTCGGCGGTCCCGCGGCCGTGCGCGGCGGAGATGGCATAGGGCTGGTCGAGGCCCAGCCCCCAGAACTCGGCCGACTGCAGCTCGGCCTTCTCGCTGTCCACTTTGTTGACCGCCAGGATCACGGGGGTGTCCGAGCGGCGCAGGCTCTTGGCCACGGTCTCGTCGGCCGAGGTGATGCCCACGTTCCCGTCGCACACCAGGACGATGAGGTCGGCGGTGCCCATCGCGATCTCGGCCTGCTGCGCGATGGAGCGGTGCATGCCCTTGGCGTCCTGCTCCCACCCGCCGGTGTCCTGCACCATGAAGGTGCGGCCGTTCCACAGGGCCTCGTACGAGACGCGGTCCCTGGTCACTCCGGGAACGTCCTCCACGACAGCCTCGCGCCGGCCGATGATCCGGTTGACCAGAGTGGATTTGCCCACGTTGGGGCGGCCCACGATGGCGACGGTGGGCAGGATCTCCACCCCGTCGACCTCGGCGCCGATCTCGTCGGCCCATTCCTCGGCCACGGCGTCCCAGTCCGTGTCGTCGTTCCAGGCGTCCTCGACGGTCTCCTCGACGGGGCCGGTGGGGAGGTCGAAGTCCTCGTTGCTGCTCACTGTGTGTTCCCTTCTGCGGCGTCGGCGTGCGACGCGTCGGCGCCCTGGGCGAGTGCGACCAACCGGTCGAGCACCTCGTCGAGGGTGAGGTCTGAGGTGTCGATGACGATCGCGTCCTCTGCGGGCCGGAGCGGGCTCGCGGCGCGGGTGGAGTCCTTGCGGTCCCGCTCGACCACCGCGGCCAGCACCTCGTCGTAGTCGGCGTCACGACCGGCCGCCAGGTCCTGCTCGGTCCGGCGACGGGCCCGGATCTCCGGGCTCGCGGTGAGATACACCTTCACCTCGGCGTCGGGGAGCACCACGGTGCCGATGTCGCGGCCCTCGAGGACGACGGTGCCACCACCGGAGGCCAGGCGACGCTGCAGTCCGACCAGGTTGACCCGGACCTCCGGTACGGCGGAGACGGCCGAGACGCCTGCGGTGACGCGGGCGGTGCGGATCTCCTCGCTCACGTCCTCGCCGGCGAGCAGGATCCGCTCGGATCCCGCGTCGGTGCCGATCTCCATCGGCAGATCAGCGGACGTGGCGATCACCGCGGCGGCGTCCTCCGGGTCGATCCCGGCGCGCAGCACCTGCAGGGTGGCCACGCGGTACATCGCACCGGTGTCGAGGTAGGCCCCGCCGA
>NZ_JAALDX010000289.1:34511-38119 GCF_014145095.1 Dietzia sp. SLG310A2-38A2
GCCGCTCCGCGAGCGTGCGGGCGAGAGTCGACTTCCCGGTGCCGGCGGGACCGTCGATCGCGATCCGGCGCCGCGGGACGCCGGTGGGCCCAGCCTGCGCGCTCACAGGCCCACCGCCGCGTAGAGATCCGAGACCTCTTTGCGGTTGAGCTTGCGGAAGCTCCCCGCGCGCTGGTCGCCCAGTGCGACGGCGCCGAAGCGGATCCGTACCAGTGACTCGACGGGATATCCGACCTCGTCGAGGAGACGGCGGACGATGTGCTTTCGGCCCTCGTGGAGCACGACCTTGACCAGCGAGCGGCCCTCGTGGACGTCGACGATCGCGAACTGGTCGACCTTGGCCGGGCCGTCCTCGAGCTCGACACCGTCGCGCAGCTTCTTGCCGACGCCCTTGCCGACGACTCCCGTCACGGTGGCCATGTAGGTCTTGGACACCTCGTAGGACGGGTGCATCAGTCGGTGCGAGAGCTCACCGTCGTTCGTCACCAGAAGCAGCCCCTCGGTGTCGGCGTCCAGGCGACCCACGTGGAAGAGCCGCTGACCGGCGTCGACACGGTCGGCGACCAGGTCGCCCACGCAGGGCCGGCCCATGTCGTCGGACATGGTGGTGTGGTACCCGCGGGGCTTGTTCAGCGCCAGGTAGACCAGGTCGTCGTCGAGGACGATACGGGTGCCGTCCACGCGGATCACTGCCGTGGTGGGATCGACCTTGACGCCCATCTCGCGCACGATCTTCCCGTTGACCTCCACCCGCCCTCGGGCGATGAGGTCCTCCGAGGCCCTGCGGGAGGCGATCCCGGCCTGCGCCAGGATCTTCTGGAGGCGGACCGGTGAGCCGTCTCGGCCAGCGGACTCAGTCATGAGTGCGTCACATCTCTTCGTTCTGGTGTTCATGGGCGGGGTCGGGCGCAGCGGTTCTGCGCCGCCCCAGGGGTATCCGCGGGTCCTCCGCGGGATCGTCGCTCATCTCGTCGACCAGGTCGACATCCGGCAGCAACGGGGCTATGTCCGGGAGCTCGTCGAGCGACGTCAGTCCCAATCTTTCCAGAAATAGCTCCGTGGTCCTATACAGGATGCCCCCGGTGTCCGCGTCGGTGCCGCATTCCACGGCCAGTCCGCGGGCCACGAGGGTCCGCATGACCCCGTCCACGTTGACCCCGCGGACGGCCGCCACGCGGGACCGGGTGACGGGTTGCCGGTAGGCGATCACCGCCAGCGTCTCGAGTGCTGCACGGGTGAGGGTGGACCGGGTGCCGTCGGTGAGGAGTCGCTCCACGAACGGCGCGAACTCCCGACGGGTGTAAAGCCGCCATCCCTCGTCGGTCCGCCTCAGATCGATCCCGCTGCCCACGGCCGTGAGATCATCCCGCCACCCGCGCAGCTCGGCCGCCACCTCCACGGGTGTCGAGCCCGCCGCCGCTGCCAGCGCCCCCTCGGCGGTCGGCTGGTCCACGACCAGCAGAAGCGCCTCGAGACGGGCTCGCAACGGCGGAGCCCCGGACTCGTGGACCTCGTCGTCGTCCCCGATCGGACCCACCGCACTCACCTCGTCGTCCTCCGTCACGTCCATTCGTCCCTCCCGCGTGTCACCTCGGCCGCCTCCTCACCCGTCCAGCTCACCAACAGGTCACCGAGCGCCTCGTCCTGGGCGAGCGCCACGGCGCGCGCCCTGTACAACTCCAACAGGGCGAGAAACCTGGCGACGACGACGAGGGATTCGCCGCACCCGGAGACCAGCTCCCGGAAGTCCACCCATTCGCCCCGGCCTCGGAACCTCAACAACTCCAGGACGCGGGCGGCCTGCTCGGGGACGGACACGGCCGGGGTGTGGACGTGCGAGACCCCCACCTCCTCCACCGGCCGGGGTCTGAACGCCACGGCGGCGATGGTCGCGAACTGCTCGACGTCCACTCCCAACTCCACCTCGGGCAGCAGGTCCAGGAACTCGTCGTCCGGGCCCGCCGTCCGCGGGTGGGAGTGACGGGCGGTCCTGTCGAGCTCGGCGAACAACTCGGCCACCTGCCGGAACGCCCGGAACTGCAGGAGACGGGCGAAGAGCAGGTCCCGAGCCTGGAGCAGCGCCAGATCCTCCAGGTCCTGGACCTCCCCGGACGGCACGAGTCGTGCGGTCTTGAGGTCGAGCAACGTGGCCGCCACCACCAGGAACTCGGTGACCTCCTCGAGACCCGCCTCCCGACCCAGCTCACGGGCGTGCGCGATGAACTCGTCGGTGACCGAGTGGAGGGCGACCTCGGTCACGTCGAGTCGCCGCGAGTCGATGAGCTTGAGGAGCAGGTCGAACGGGCCGGTGAAGTTGGTCAGGTGGACGGTGAACGCACGCGGATCCTCGACCCCGGCGGCGTCGTCCCCCGGCGGGTGCCCGACCCCGGTCACCGGACCGCTCACCTGCCGCGCTGGATGACCTCGCGAGCCAGCGCCCGGTAGGCCTGCGCACCCGCAGATCTGGGCGCCCACGTGGTGATGGGTTCGCCGGCGACGGTGGTCTCCGGGAACCGGACCGTACGGGTCACGAGGGTGTCGAAGACCTGGTCACCGAACACCTCGACGACCCGGCCGAGGACGTCGCGGGCGTGGACCGTCCGGCGGTCGAACATGGTGATCAGGATGCCGGTCAGGTGCAGACGCGGGTTGATGCGGTCGCGGACCTTGTCGATGGTGTCCGTCAGCAGCGCGAGCCCGCGCAGCGAGAAGTACTCGCACTCCATCGGGATCAACACGCCGTCCGAGCAGGCCAGGGCGTTGACGGTGAGCAGACCCAACGACGGCTGGCAGTCGATCAGGACGTAGTCGTAGCGATCGAGCACCGGGTACAGCGCGCGGCCCAGCGCCTGTTCGCGCCCCACCTCGTTGACCAGCTGGATCTCCGCGGCGGACAGGTCGATGTTGGCAGGGATCAGATCCACCCCCTCCACCCGGGTCCGGACCAGCACCTCCTCCGTCGACACGGTGTTGTCCACCAGGAGGTTGTAGACCGTCAGGTCGAGTTGGTGGTGCGGGATGCCCAGGCCCGCCGACAGCGCGCCCTGGGGGTCGAGGTCCACCACGAGGACCCGGCGGCCGTACTCCGCGAGGGCGGCGGCCAGGTTGATCGTGCTGGTGGTCTTACCGACCCCGCCCTTCTGGTTGCACATCGAGAGCACCATCGCGGGCCCGTGGGAGGTGAGCGGCTGCGGTTCGGGGATGGCCGCGAAGCCCTCGCCGGCCGCCGGGTCGTCGGCACCCAGGAGTTCCGCGCGGGAGAACAGTGCGGGATCCATCGTCCCAGAGTCCTGCGCCACCCGCGTCTCCTCTCGCTGCGTCGTCACCTGCGCTCAGGCCGGTCCCCGGTCACGTTACCGTGCCCGGGGGTGGCACTCGGCCCAGACCTCGCGGAGCGTGTCGACGGTGACGAGGGTGTAGACCTGCGTCGTGGTGACCGAGGCGTGCCCCAACAGCTCCTGGACCACCCGGATGTCCGCCCCACCGTCCAGCAGGTGGGTCGCGAAGGAGTGTCGGAAGGAGTGCGGCGAGACGTCAAGCCCGACCGCCGCCCGCTCCGCGGACACGGCCACCACGGTCCACAGGGATTGCCGGGTGATGCGCCCGCC
>NZ_JAALDX010000290.1 GCF_014145095.1 Dietzia sp. SLG310A2-38A2
CGCGGCCGGGGGCACCACGACGGCCACCGCCACGTCCACGGCCACGGCCGAAGCCGGGCCTCACGACCCCGTCATGGTGCCCCCGGGTCGCCGGATCGGTCTGGCGCTCGCGGCGCCCGCACTAACGCTAGCCGTGGTGACGTTGGCACTGGGGCTGGGCGGTCAACTGCTGCTGGAGCTGTCCGGGACCGCTGCGGCCAACCTGTACGACCCGACCGGATACATCCAGGCGGTGCTCGGATGACCGCCACCCTGACCTGGCCGCTGCGGATCCTGTGGTTCCTGCTCTGGTTCTTCTGGCAGCAGACCACGACCAGTGCGAAGGTCGTCCGGGACGCCTTCCTCCCCCACGCCTCGATCACCCCGGGTTTCGTGCGGTTCCCCACGAGGTGCCGCACCGAACTCGAGGTGACCGTGCTGTCCTCGCTCATCACCCTGACCCCGGGGACCCTGACCCTGGGGGCGCACCATCCCGGGGACGGCGAGGGGTGGGAGATCGTGGTCCACGGGATGTACTTCCCGGACCCCGACGACCTGACGGCCTCGCTACACGATATGGAGAACCACATGCTGCGGGCGATCCGGAGAGAGGGGCTGGTCCGGTGATCGCGGTCGACATAGCCATCGTCCTGGTCTCCATCGCGGCCGTCCTGTCCTCCTACCGCATGGTCCGCGGACCCCACGCCGGGGACCGGGCCATCGCGGCGGACCTGCTCTTCTTCGCGTTCATCGCACTTCTCGCCCTGGTCGGCGTGAGGGTGGACAGCCCCTTCGTCTACGACCTCGTCCTGGTCGCGACGCTGGTGGGCCTGGTCTCCGCGCTCTCGCTGGCCCGACTCATGTCCGGAGGTCGGCGATGAGCTGGGACCTGCTCGCGACCGTCCTGGGGTCGGTCTCCGTACTGGCGGGCTCCGTGGTGTTCCTCGGAGGCGCCATCGGCCTCCTGCGGTTCCCCGACCTCTACGTCCGGTCTTCGGCGATCGGCGCGGCCGCCGGGCTCGGGCTGGTGTTCGTGATCGTCGGCGCCTTCCTGCTCCACCCCACCTGGGAGGCGGCGCCGAAGGTGGTGGTGGCCGCGATCCTCCAGTTCGCCTCCTCCGCCATCGGTGCGATGGCCATCGCCCGCTCGGGGTTCCTCTCGGGCGCCGCGCCCACCACGGCGACCCGGTATTCGCAGATCGAGTTCGCGACCGACACCCCGGCCGACTCCCCGCAGGAGGCCGGTGATGAGTGAGCCGCGCGACCTCCCGGACGATCCCGGGGGGCCACCGACCGACGCCACGGGGTTCGCCCTGGTCGACGACCATGTCGAGGAGGACAGCACCTACGGCGAGATGAGCCTGGACGAGGCGACCAGGAGGTTGGCCCGGCTCCGCTCGCGAGGCGATCTCCGGGCGGCCTCGCGCCTCATGGCGTCACTGCCGGACCAGGTCGTGGTGGACATGTTCGAGCGCAGCGCCGACCGGGACCGGGCCGTCGCGTTCCGGTTGCTGCCCAAGGGGCGCGCACTGGTGCTGTTCGAGGCCCTCGACGCGCCGGTGCAGTCCGAGCTGCTCCGCGGTCTGCGCGAGGAGCAGGTCGCCCACCTCTTCGAGGAACTCGATCCCGATGACCGCGTGGCGCTCATGGACGAGCTCCCGGCCTTCGTCGCCACGCGCCTCCTGCGCGGTCTGCCGCCGGAGGAGCGCGCACTCACCAACGAGATCCTCGGCTACCCGGCCGGCTCCATCGGCCGCAGGATGACGCCGGAGTTCGTCTCCGCCCGACCGGAGATGACGGCCGAGCAGGCGCTCGACAGGGTCCGCGCCAGGCTCGTCGACGTCGAGACGATCTACACGATCCCCGTCGTGGATCAGGGGCGCCGTCTCATCGGGGTCGTCGGTCTGAGGTCCCTGATGGGCGCGGAGCCCGACACCCTCGTCGGGGACCTGATGAACGACGCCATCTCGATCCACGCCCGGGCCTCCGAGGAGGAGGCCGCCCGCCTCAGCGCGGACGAGCGCGTGATCGTCCTGCCGATCACGGACGAGGAGGACCGCCTCGTGGGCATCCTCACCGTCGACGACGCGCTGCGGATCCTCGAGGACGCCGAGACCGAGGACGCGGCCCGCCAGGGTGGTGCCGAACCGCTCCGTCGGCCGTACCTGTCCACGCCCGTCCGGTCCATCGTCCGCTCCCGCGTGGTGTGGCTGCTCGTGCTGGGACTGGGCGCCGCGCTCACCGTGCAGGTGCTCGCGGTGTTCGAGACGACGCTCGAGCAAGTGGTCGCGCTGTCGCTGTTCGTACCGCTCATCATCGGCACCGGAGGCAACACCGGCAACCAGGCCGCCACGACGGTCACCCGCGCCCTGGCCCTCGGCGACGTGCGCCCCCGCGACGCCCTGCGGGTCCTGGTGCAGGAGGTACGCACCGGGTTCATCCTGGGTCTGGCGCTCGGCGGGGTGGGGTTCGTCGCCGCGGGGTTGATCTTCGGATTCGACTTCGGGCTGGTCATAGGGTTCACGCTGCTGGCGCTGTGCACCATCGCCGCCACGGTGGGCGGGCTCATGCCGCTGCTCGCGCAGGCCGTCAGGGCGGACCCGGCGGTGTTCTCCAACCCGTTCATCACGACGTTCGTGGACGCAATCGGGCTGATCGTGTACTTCCTCATCGCCCGCTCGGTGCTGGGGTTGTAGTGGTGCAGGGGTCGCAACCGTGGACGTGATGACCGTGGTCCTGCAGGCGCTGATGATCGTGCTGGTCCTCAACATCCTGGCCTGCCTGGTCCGGGTGGTCCGCGGTCCCGGCCCGCGCGACCGCGTCACCGGGGTCGTGCTGGCCGGCACCACCGGCGCGGCGTCGCTGGCGGTCCTCTCGGTGACCGGCCCCCTGCCCTCGCTGCGTGACGCGGCGCTCGTCCTGGTGGCGCTGGCGCTCGTCCTCACCGTCACGATGGTCACCGCCGGCCCACGATGAGCGGTGCGGGCGCCGTCCTCGACGTCGCGGCGATCATCGCCGCCGTCCTCGGTGGCCTGTTCTTCACCGCCGGGACGCTGGGACTCCTCCGCTTCCCGGAA
>NZ_JAALDX010000291.1 GCF_014145095.1 Dietzia sp. SLG310A2-38A2
GAGCCTCCGGGCGCTCCCGCCCGCGCGCCCACGGACCGGTCGGCGCCCCTGGGAGATACCCGCGTTCGCGGGATGGTTCCTGCTGGCGCTCCTGCGTGGCGGCGTCGACGTGGCCCGCCGGGCACTGGATCCCCGGATGCCCATCTCGCCGCACACCCTGCGCCTGCCGATCCGGTCCCGGACCCCGGCCGGACGCCGACTGGCGCTGTGGATGATCAACCTCATGCCCGGGACCCTGGTCGTCAACGAGGACGAGGACTGGGTGGCACTGCACGTGCTCGCCGAGGACATCGACGCGCAGCAGGCGTGGACCGGGCTCGAGCGTCGCCTGGGTCGCATCATCGGGACCTGATCAGGGCCGACCGGGCCGGGTGAACGGGTCGGCGGATCTGGCCGTCGGATCCGGCCGGGTGGCCGCCGCCGCCGGGGTAACGTGACACGTGTCACTTTCTCCCCGGTTGTTCGATCCTGCCGAAGGGCACGCATGACCCACGTAGAGCCCGCCCTGCCGCTCATGCCCGAGCTCGCCTGCTACGGCCTGGCCGGGCACAGCCCGTCACCGGCCGATCTCATCGTCGAAGCCGCGCGCGCGGAGGAACTGGGACTCGGGTCGATCCTGCTGTCCGAGCGGTTCGCCCTCAAGGACGCGGCCGTCATGGCGGGGGCGGCGGTCGCGGCGACCAGCCGGATCGGCGTGGGAACCGCCGCGACCAACCACAACACCCGGCACCCGCTGGTCACGGCCACAATGGCCACCACGCTGCACCGGATGTCCGGCGGCCGGTACGCGTTCGGACTGGGGCGCGGCATCCCGCTGCTGTTCGACATCATGGGCCTGCCGCACGTCACGTCCGCGCAGCTCGAGGACGCGGTGGGCATCTACCGCACGCTGTGGCGGGGCGGGTCGGTGGCGGGACACGACGGTCCGGCGGGGAGCTATCCCTACCTCGTCCAGGACCCCTCGTTCGACGAGGACATCCCGGTGCTGCTCATGGCCATGGGCGATAACTCGCTCCGACTCGCCGGACGGATCGCCGACGGCGTGGTCCTGCACACCTTCATGTCCGACACCGCCGTCGCCAGATCCGTCCGGCTGGTCCGCGAGGCCGCCGAACGGGCCGGCCGCGATCCGGCGCAGGTCCGGATCTGGTCGGTGATGGCCACCATCGAGGACTCTCTCGACGAGACCGCGCGGCTGCGCAAGCTCGTTGGCCGCCTGGCCACCTACCTCACCGGGTACGGCGACGTGCTGGTCCGGGTGAACGGCTGGGACCCGGCGGGCCTGGAGCGGTTCCGCGCCGACGAAAGCCTGTCCGCCCACTCCGGTGCGCTCGACGCGACCGACGACCTCGACATCCTGCGCCACGCCCGTGACGTGCTGCCCGACGAGTGGCTCGCCTGCGCGGCGGTCGGCAGCGCCGAGCACTGCGCCGACCGCATCGAGGGTCAACTCGCGCTCGGCGCGGACTCCGTGGTCCTGCACGGCGCGACCCCCGACGAGCTCGCCCCGGTCCTGACCTCCTGGCGCCGCCGGCGGGATCCACGACGGTTCGACCATCTCCAGCCCAACCCCGGACGTCTCCACCTGCGGAAGGACCCCCAGACATGACCAGCGTCGACTCGAGCGCCTCCGTGGTCTGTACACCGGAGGAGGTGACCGCGGGGTGGCTCACCGAGGCACTCGGCACCGAGGTCCGGTCGGCACGGACCGAGGCCGTGGGGACCGGCCAGATCGGCTGCTGCGTGGTCGCCCACGTGGACGGTGACGGGCTCCCGCCGACGCTGTTCGTCAAACTCCCGAACCCCGACGAGGGGATGCGGCCGCTACTGCACGGCGTCTACCGGAGCGAGGTGCTGTTCTACCGCGACCTGGCGCCGACCGTGGCCGTGCGGGTTCCACGGGCGCGGTTTGCCGCCCTCGGGGAGCGGGAGGGCGAGTTCACGCTCGTTCTGGACGACGTCGCGCCGCTGGTCCAGGGCGACCAGTTGGCTGGCCTGACGATCGACGACGCCCGCGACTGCGCGGTCAACCTGGCCGGGTTGCACGGCCCGCGCTGGTGCGATCCGGCGCTGCGCGGCATCGACGGCCTCTCCTGCCCCTCGGCAGAGGACAACGTCACCCTGCAGGAACTCGGCGGGCCGGCACTGGAGGCCTTCCTCTCCGAGTTGGGAAACCGGCTCGACGACAACGAGCAGCGGACTCTGTCCGAGATCGCGCCGCTGATCGCGGACTGGGCCAATGGGCGGACCGATCGCTTCGCCCTGCTGCACGCCGACTATCGCGCCGACAACATGCTGATCGACCCCTCCGGGGACCGGCCGTCCCTGGCCTGCGACTGGCAGACCCTCACCGTGGGGCTGCCCGGGCGCGACCTCGGCGGATTCCTCGGCTCCAGCCTGGACGTCGCCGACCGCCGGGCCGCCGAACGCGGAATCGTGGCCGACTACCATCGCGCGCTCCTCGGCCACGGGGTGACCGACTACTCGCTCGAGACCTGCTGGGACGACTACGTCTACGGGCTGCTGCAGACCCCCGTGCTCGGGATCTTCGGCTGGATGTACGGCACCCGGACCCCGCGCGGGGACGAGATGTTCGCCCTGCTCATGCGGCGGGCCTGTCGCGCGATCGCCGACCACCACGCCCTCGCCGTGGTCCGCGGCGGCTGACAATGCCCCCCGGGCGGGTCGCCGGCGCACGAGGAGGGCCCGACCCCGCTCGTCGCGGGATCGGGCCCTTCGTCTCAACCGTGCTCGGCTGAACCGTGCTCGTCTACGGAGTGGTCACTCCTGGCGACGGTGGTTGCCGCGCGGGCCGGACTCGACGCCGGCCTTGACTGCCTCGCACAGCCCCTGGTCGACGGCCGCCCAGTAGGCGTACACGCGCTCGAGGAGCTCGGTCTCCGAGGGGTCGATCTTGCTGACGTGACCGGCGATGTTGGACGCCAGACGCTCGCGGGCGGCGTCGTCGAGGACCTCCCGGTACAGCGTCGTGGCCTGGGCCTGGTCGGTGTCGTCGGAGTGCGGCGACACGTCCCCGCGGTAGATCTCCGAGCCCTTGGTGTCCCAGTCACCGAAGTCGAACGCCTGGGCCGGGTCCGCGGCCGGGCCGTCGAGGGTGTTGGGGGCGTACTCGGCCTGCGCCGGGTGCGGGAACTCGTACTGCATGGAGCCCTCCTTGGAGTAGGAGTTCACCGGCGAGAGCGGTCGGTTGACCGGTACCTGCTGGTAGTTGGCGCCGATACGGTAGCGCTGGATGTCCGGGTACGCGAAGACGCGGCCGAGGAGCATCTTGTCGGGCGAGAAGCCGATGCCCTTGACGATGTTGGTCGGCGCGAACGCGGCCTGCTCGATCTGGGCGTGGTGGTTCTGCGGGTTCCGGTTCAGCGTCATGGTGCCGACCTTGCGCAGCGGGTAGTCCTTCTGCGACCAGACCTTGGTGAGGTCGAACGGGTTGAAGCGGTAGCTCTCCGCCTCGTCGACCGGCATCACCTGGACGTGCAGGTCCCACGAGGGGAACTCGCCCTTGCCGATGGACTCGTACAGGTCCTGGCGGTGGTAGTCGGCGTTCTCACCGGCGAGCTTGTCGGCCTCGTCCTGGGTGAGGAAGTCGATGCCCTGGTTGGTCTTGAAGTGGAACTTGACCCAGTGGCGCACGCCGGAGGCGTTGATGAACTGGTAGGTGTGCGAGCCGAACCCGTCCATGTTGCGCCAGGTGGCCGGGATGCCGCGATCACCCATGAGCCAGGTGACCTGGTGGGTCGACTCTGGGCTCAGGGTCCAGAAGTCCCACTGCATGGCGTGGTTGCGCAGGCCGGAGGCGTTCTTGCGGCGCTGCGAGTGGATGAAGTCGGGGAACTTGAGGGCGTCCCGGACAAAGAAGACCGGCGTGTTGTTGCCGACCATGTCGTAGTTGCCCTCGTCGGTGTAGAACTTCAGGGCGAAGCCGCGCGGGTCGCGCCAGGTGTCCGGGCTGCCCTTCTCACCGGCGACGGTGGAGAAGCGGGCGAGCATCGGGGTCGTGACGCCCTGCTGGAACAGACCGGCGCAGGTGATGTCCGAGACGTCCTCGGTGGTGACGAACTCACCGAAGGCGCCCGAGCCCTTGGCGTGGGGCAGCCGCTCCGGGACGTTCTCGCGGTTGAAGTGGGCGAGCTTCTCGATCAGGTAGAAGTCGTGGATCGGCTGCGGGCCCAGCTCGCCCAACCGGGCGCTGAACTCGTCGCTCGGTACCGGCTGGCCACTGTCGGTGGTGGTGGCGGACTTGGGCTGGAAGTCGCGTACGCCGCGGTCGGCGGGATGCGTGGTCACGTCTGGTGCTCCTCGATGTGGATGGGTGATGGGAGTGATCGGGCGATGTGGTCTGGGTCTCAGTCTTAACCGAGCCGGGCACGGCCCGCCTGGCATTCGGGACATGTGCCCCAGTAGTTGACCTCGGCCTCGTCGATCTGGAAGCCGTGATCGTGGTCCGCCTGCAGGCAGGGCGCGTGCCCCACCGCGCATTCGACATCCTCGATCCGGCCGCACTGCCGGCACACGAGGTGGTGGTGATTGTCCCCTGTGCGTCGTTCGTACCGGGCCGGCGAACCGGCCGGTTCGATGCGCCGCATGAGACCGACGTCGGTGCACACGCGCAGGGCGTCGTAGACGGTCTGCGTGGACACCGCGCCCAGCCGTTCCCGGACCAGTCCCGCGACGTCCTCCGCCGCGATATGGGGACGACTGTCGACGACGGCGAGGACCGCCAGCCGGGGAGAGGTGACCCTCAGCCCGGCCGTCCGGAGCAGCGCTCCCGGGTCCTGCATCTCCGTCGTCATGGGCACCACCCTAGCCCACTTTCTGGAACTGGTCCAGAAAACGAGTGGTTCCGCTTTGGTAACGGTGCCGCGCGCGCGGCGACAGCTCTCCCTGCCGCCCCCGTGCCCGCCGACTAGGCTGATCCGTGACGCCGAACCCGCAGGAGGACGCCATGACGGAGACCGCCACCGGACCGGTCGTATGCGGTTACGACGGTTCGCGAGACGCCCGCCGGGCCGTGGCCTGGGCCGCCATCTGGGCGCGCGACCATGACAAGAGCCTCGAGGTGATCTCCGCCGACCGCGCCGTGGGCCGCGTGGTGGCCTTCGACGAGACCGCCCGGGCCAATGTCGAGGGAGCCATGCGGGATCAGCTCACCGACCTCGTCGGACAGGTCCCGGCGACCTACCGCGTGGTCGCAGACAGCCCGGTGGGCGCGCTCGTCGAGGCCACCGGAGACGCCTCGGCGATCGTCGTGGGCAGCCGCGGACTCACCGCTCGCGAGGACTTCGCCATGGGATCCACCTCGGCCGGGGTGGTCGAACACGCGAGGTGCCCCGTCCTCGTGATCACCCCGCGCACGCCGGATGGCCCCGGCAACGGCCCGGTGGTGCTGGCGGCCGACGGATCCGAGGCCGGGGACCCCGCCGCGGCGTTCGCG
>NZ_JAALDX010000029.1 GCF_014145095.1 Dietzia sp. SLG310A2-38A2
CCGGTCGCGTAACGCGACCGGCCCATCCGTTTCAGCTGGAGTGCGGACTACTCATCGGCACCCGGCTCGTCGTCACCGGGCTCATCGTCGCCCGGCCCACCATTGTCCGGGTCTTCGTTGTCCGGGTCACCGTTGACCGGGGGCTGGCCGTCCCCGTTGCCACCCAGAGACCCTAGGGAACCACTGGTGATGTTGCCGCTCTCCTCGGGCTCGATAACCGGCGGGGGCCACCCCTCCTCGAAAGCGGACCACGCGTACAGCTGGGCAGTGCCCTGCGCGGCGGCGGAGTTTGTGCCCTGGGCACACATCGTGAAGAAGCCGACCTTCTCCACACCGCGCGGCTGGGTGGACGGCGGCCCGAGAGCGATGTTCCGGGTCACGGTGTTGCCGTTGGTCACGGCGAAGGCGGGGGTAGTTCCGTACAGACCCTGGACCTTCGCGGCGGTATTTGCCTGGGTGATCTGCGAGCGGAGCGCCACCGCATCGCTCGAGATCTCACCCACACTGCCCTGCGGGAGGAACTGCACCAGGGGCCACAGCTCAGCCACCATGGTTCCCGTCGAACCCAGGACGGACATCGTGATCCGCACATCCTCGGCCTTGACGTTCTGGAACCGCTGGTAGTACTCGACGGAACTCTCCACGACCGGGGCGGTGGAGATGCTCCCGCCGAAGCGGTTGGCGGGATCCTGGCTTGCAGCTTCACAGAACACCGTGAAGCCGAGGTTGTTGGTCATGGTGACCTGAGCGGTTCCCGCGGCCCGATCGACGCTGACGACGTCGACGTCCATCCCGGAGTTATTGACGATGACGGTGCGGCCGTCTCCGTTGTCTCCGGGGACGACGGTCACGGTCTGAGCGGCGGCGGATCCTGCGGCACCGATGGCGAGGGCGGCGCTAGCCGCGGCCGCGGTGAGGCCCTTGAGGGCTCTGGAGGTGGACATGAGACTCCTTGAAGTATCGGTCGGGAGGGGATTACGAGCCGAGGGAACCTGCACTGAGGCTTCCGGAGCTTTCGGGTTCGGGGGCCGGGTTCGGATCCTCGATATCCTCGAGACCGGTGTAAAGGAACCAGTCGTTCGTCTCCATGTTGCGACACATGAACACCGCCGCCGCACGCCACTCTCCCCGATCTCCGGTAGAGGAGGGTCCGAGCAGAGCCGTGTAGTCCACTGTGGTCCCAGCACTGACGGTGAACTGCAGATTGCCACCGACCCGGGGGTCACCCGTTCGGCCGGCGACTCGCGCCTCGTTGTGCGGCGTCCTCGTATCAGTCTCAGCAGAACCGACGGCACTGCCAGTCGGGAAGATGTCGTACAGGGAGCCCAGGGACACCAGGTCGCCGTTGGCGTTCGTGTCGGAGGGGCCCGTGAATACCCGAGTGCGATAGAACTCGGTTACCTCGGCGGCGACTCCTGCGGTCGTGACCTGGCCGTGGCCGATTGGCGTGGCTATACCGCCCTTGTCGAAGGAAGGGACCTCACACCGGAAGTTCGCGTCGGTGGTGTTCTGGATCGTGCCCGTGATCTGGGTGGGGGTATCGCCCTTGAGATCGACGGATACCAGGAGGGACGAGTCGTCGACTTTGACGACGTAGCCGGCGAACCCGCCGCCGGGGACCTGCGCCACGGCCGGTGCGGCGCCCGCCACCAGAGCGAGAGCCGCCGTGGCGGCCACGGCCCCGCGCACCGCGCTGAGGGTGGAAAGTGTCATGATGATGCTCCTGTCGGTCCGACGCCTTGACGGAATCGGGGTGCGTTCGATTTCTCTGAGCGCGGGGCGGACCCCACGAGGCTGATACTCAACTACCGAGGCCGGCGCTGCCGAGGCTGCCCGTCGAGTCGTTGGTCCCGTAGGCCGGCTTGACGTCTCCCTCGTAAGCGTGGAACGCGTACCTCTGGCCGGACAGAACGCACGTCAAGAACACGCCAGTCTGGAAGTCCACACGCTGCCCCTCGCTGGGATGATCGAGTCGCACCACGCGCTCAGTCGCCTGCTCGGCCGGGATGGCCAGCGGCGAGGGGATCACACCGTAGTGACCTGCGAGACGTGCCTGCTGGAAGACCTCCCCGGTCTCCGAGAGCGCCTGCCACTCCGGATTGATGAACTCACCGAGACTTCCTGCCTGATCCGCCACGGACCCCAGCGGGATCACCTGATCACCGATCTCCGGGATTTGCAGGACGAGATCCGCAATTCCCGACTGCGGGTACTGGGTGTAGAAGTCGACCGAACGGGCGACCACCTCGGCGGTCGTGACTGTGGCCGCCGGCCCTCCGTCAAGGCCGGTACAGCTGATGTTGCTGGACGTGTTGTTCTGGACCACCACACGGACGGTTCCGGTCCCGGGGTCAAGCGGGTCGACCGCGATCTGTACCCGGGGGTCGTCGACGGGAAAGACCGTGGTCCGGGGATTGTTCCCGGGAATCTGTGCGGTAGCGGCCGGCGCGGCGGCGACGGCGAAAGCCGCGGCGATTCCGAGGGCCGCGAATCTGGCTGAGGGGTGCCACGTGCGTGCCATGGATCGATCTCCTTAACGTTGGCTTAGATCTGATCGAAGCCGGACCCGGGATCTATGGGGCCGACGGCCGGCCTTCGCCTCAGACGTGTAGACCGGTTCAGTGTGACATGAGGCACACGGTCATCACACCCGGCTTATTATTTAGATTTGGTAACGGTTGGTACTAACTGGGCACTTTTGTCCCACCTGACCCGTCAGCAACTTTCTGGACAGATCCCGCCCTAGGTGTCTATGAACTGCAGGTTTGCCACACCGTCTGGTCGTGAGGCTCGAAGATAAGAAAAGACAACCCGTTCAAATGGGACTGCGTATACCCTTGGTGCTCATAAGTGCTTTATGTCACACTTCCCTTGTCGCGATGTTCGATCAGACGACGGACAGACACCCCGACCGCCCATCACGGGCCGCCGAAAGGGCCTCCAACGCCACCCCCAGGAGCGTCAGAGGCCCCTGAGATAAAGGACGCCCCATGTTGTTCAAACGCGCTATGGCGGTGGTGGCAGGCGCCGCACTGCCCCTGGCCACAACCCTCGCACTCGCGCCAACGGCCGGTGCGCAGACCGAACCGGAGCCTCCGGTCACTGAGACAGTCGAGGTCACCTACACCTGCAACGCGAACAACGCCTCGAACATCGGTGGCGTGAACCCCTGGACCAACACGGTCACGGTCACTTACCCGGAAAGCGTCGCACCGGGCGAGTTCTTCGATGTAACGATCCAGGCCGGTGAGATGAACCCGGTACAGAGTCGGACCGGTCGCGTCACGTACGACATCCAGACGCCGTCGAACGTGACCAGCCTCGCCTCCGCACTATCGGGCGGCCAGTACGGGTTCAACAGCGGAACCCCCTCACTGACGACTGTCAACCCGGGCACCAAGGTCAACGCCGCCGGGACCGACGTCACTCGCATCTGGGGCGGCACTTCGGCTCGCTTTGGCACCAGTTCCGGCACCTCCACCAACTCGGGGCTGGCGAAGACGAGCAACGCCGCGTTCCGTCTCCCGGCGGTGACCTTCTCGATGCGTGCGCCGCTGGCGCCGGGAGCCGAGGTCGTCTTTGGGCTCCCCGGTGCCGGCGCGGATCCTCTGACATACAACGCAGAGAACACGCAGTTCGCCTACACCCGCGGAACCTCCAACACCGGCACCCAGGTGGAGTGCATCGCTGGCGCCAATGCGGCCCAGCTGACCAAGACCACGGTGGCGGATGTCGCACCGATCATCCTCGACTCCACTACCAGGATTATCGGCGGCAATCAGACCGCCGACTCGTCAATCCCGGTCCAGCTACAGGCGCAGGTCGCGGCGCCCTACGCCACCTCGGACGAGCTCTCCCAGGGCACTGTCACATTCCGAGATCAGGCCACCAATCTCATCGTGGGTACCGCCAACCCCAACGATCAGGGAATCGCCACCATCCAGCATGAGTTCCCGCGCATCCCGGATGGGGACCCTGACGAAATCCGGACGATTATCGCTGAGTATTCCGGCGTGCCCGGCAACATCAGCTCGAGCCAGGACACGATCGTGCTGACCCTCACCGAGAAGCCGACAGTGTTCTGGAACACCAACTTCACCGTCGCTGCCAGAGTGGGAACGCTCGGAGACGAGTCGTTGCCCGTCAACGTCACGGCAACCTTTGCACGGCCCGGCCTCAACTTCCCCGAGGGAACCATGGTCCAGCTCTACCGTGACGCGCTTCCCGTCGGCGAACCGGTTCCGATGCCCGCGACGGGCGCTTCGATCACGTTCCCGACTGACGAGATCGACCGCACCGATCGGACCGGCACCCACCGGTACACAGTCGAGCTCGAGACCATCTGGTTCGACTACAACGAGTGGAAGGGTTCCACCCAGAATCCGGCTGTCGTTGTCGTCGCTGGTCTGGACGGGGAGATCATCACCCCCGAGCCGGGAACCGGTTCGCTCGACCTCGGCTCGTTGACCGACCCGATGACGACCAGCCTCTCCGGTTCTGTCGGTTACGACGTCGCACCGCTCTCAAGTCCGACCGTCTTCGGTTTGCTGAGCTCCGCCAGCTGACCCACCCCACACAACCGAGAGGACCCGTCCGCGCATCCAGCGCGGGCGGGTCCTCTCGTTGCGGGAGGTCAGTCCCGGATGTCCGGCGGCAGCTGGATGCGGGTGGTCTGCTCCACGTCCGGTTCCACGCCCGGGCGCTCACGACCGGTACCCGTGCCGGTCGAGGCCGACTCCGATGAGTCCGCGTCCGACGACTCCTCCTCCGGCTCCTCACGCCGATGTTTGCCACTGCCCGCCCTCGGGGGCGAGGGTGTCACCTCGGGCCGGAGCCACACGGGGGTCTGGTCGGCCGCCGGCTGGGCGTGGCGCCCACCGGCGCCCGTGTCCAGGTCGGACCCGCCGTCGATGCGGGCTGCGTCGAACCGTTCCACTTCGGTACGGATCTCGTCCTCGTCGTCCTCCGAGCCGAGCGGCTTGATCCCCGACCCGCCCGTGGACACGCCCGCGGCCAGCGGCGGGACCGAGGCGTCCTCGGGATAGGCCTG
>NZ_JAALDX010000292.1 GCF_014145095.1 Dietzia sp. SLG310A2-38A2
GGGCAGCCCCGGCTCGACCGCCGGATCCGCGAAGTCCAGGCCGAACCCGCACGCGAGTTCGCGGGCCAGGCCACGCGCCGACAGGCAGTACCCGCGGTCCGGGGTGACGTTGAGTTCGATGACGGTGTCCGGTCCCGCCGCCCCGGCGTCGAGAACCGGCCCGGCCGGGTCGCCGGGCTCCGCCGTGCCCTCGGCCAGGACGATGATGCCACCGTGGTCGGATCCGATCCCCAGCTCGGACGCCGAGCAGATCATGCCCTCACTGGGCTTGCCGTACGTCTTCCGCCTGCCGATCTCGAACCCGCCGGGCAGCACGGTCCCGGGCAGCGCGACCACCACCAGGTCGCCCTCGGAGAAGTTCCGGGCCCCGCAGACGATCTGCTGCGGCTCGTCGGCGCCCACGTCGACCAGACAGAACCGGATCGGCTTCTTAAATCCCTCGAGCTCCTCGATACTGCTGACCCGACCGATGGTGAGCGGTCCCGAGATCTCGGGCAGCTGCTCCGGCTCGCCCTCGACCTCCAGGCCGACGCGCACGAACCCCGCGTCGAGCTCGGCCGGGGTCACCGACCAACCGTCGTTGGCCCGCTGCAGGATCTCGGTCAGCCAGGACTGCGCAATTCGCACTGTGGGGGTCCTTAGTCTTCTCGGGTGGAAGGGGGCGGTGGGTCAGGCGCGGATGCCGAAGGGCAGCGAGAACCGCACGTCCCCCTCGACCATGTCCCGCATGTCGGACAGTCCGTTGCGGAACTGCAGGGTGCGCTCGAGGCCCATGCCGAACGCGAACCCCGAGTAGACCTCCGGGTCGATACCGCAGGCGGTGAGCACGTTGGGGTGGACCATCCCGCAACCGCCCCACTCGACCCAGCCCGCGCCACCCTTCTTCCGCGGGAACCACACGTCGACCTCGGCCGAGGGCTCCGTGAAGGGGAAGTAGTTGGGCCGCATCCGGGTACGGGTCTCCGGGCCGAAGAGCGCGCGGGCGAAAGCGTCGAGCGCGCCGCGCAGGTGCGCCATGGTCAGCCCCTTGTCGATCGCCAACCCCTCGACCTGGTGGAACACCGGAGTGTGGGTGGCGTCGAGCTCGTCCGTGCGGAACGTCCGTCCGGGGCAGGCGACGTAGATCGGGGGTTCCCGGTCGAGCATCGTCCGGATCTGCACGGGCGAGGTGTGGGTACGCAGCACCTGGCGGCTGCCCTCGGGCGCGATGTGGAAGGTGTCCTGCAGGGTGCGCGCGGGGTGGTCCGGGAGGAAGTTCAGGGCGTCGAAGTTGTAATGCTCCGCCTCGACCTCCGGGCCCTCGGTGATCTCCCAGCCCATGGCCACGAACACGTCCGTGACCTGCTCCGTGATGATCGTGATGGGGTGCTGGGCGCCCACGGGCGCCCGACCCGACGGCACGGTCAGGTCGAGGGTCTCGGCCACCAGGACGGCGGCGTCTCGCTCTGCCTGCAGCTCGGCCAGGCGGGAGTCGTAGGCCTGCTGAACCCTCCCCCGCGCCACGTTGACGGCCTTACCGGCGGAGGCCTTCTGCTCCTTGGGCAACGACCCGAGGGTCCGGCGGCCCAGCGCGATCGGGCTGCGGTCGCCCAGGTGGGCGGTCTTGGCGACGGCCAGGGCGTCCAGGTCCGTTGCGGCGGCGAACGCCGTCTCGGCCTCCGCCGCGTACCGCGCCAGCGACTCCTCGTCGATCCGCACCTCGACAGCGCTCGTGTCTTCGCTCACCTGTGCTCTCGTCCTCCCCGTCACGGCGATCTCCGGCGACCGCCGGCGGCATCCCGCAACAGACTAGTCGATCCGAATCGGTCCCCCCGGCCCACCTGCGTGTGCCCCCTCGACGCGAGGGACCACGCGCTAGCGCACCTCGTCGACGGCGCCGGAGTCCACCAGCAGCTCCCGGGTGACCCGGAAACCCTGGCGCATCCGCCGGTCGTGGGTCACCAGCAGGACCGTGCCGTTGAAGGCCTCCACGGCCTGCTCGAGCTGTTCGATCGCGGGGAGGTCCAGATGGTTGGTCGGCTCGTCCAACACGAGCAGGTTGACGCCGCGCTGCTGGAGCAGGGCCAACGCCGCCCGGGTCCGCTCCCCCGGGGACAGGGACGCGCACGACCGGGCGACATGCTCACCGCCCAGGCCGAACTTGGCCAGCACCGTCCGCCCCTCGGTGGGGTCCAGTCCCTCGGGGTCCGCGGCCACGCAGAACGTGTCCAACAATGGACCCGGGCCACCGAACTCCGCGCGGGCCTGGTCCACTCGCCCCGCCGCGACGCCGGCTCCCGGGCTCACCCGCCCGGTATCCGGAAGTCGATCGCCCGCGAGAAGGCCCAGCAGCGTGGACTTGCCGGAACCGTTGGCACCGGAGATCAGCACCCGGTCCCCCGAGTCGATCTGCAGGGTCACCGGACCGAGCGCGAAGTCACCGCGACGAACGACGGCCTCGGACAGCACCGCCACGACCGACCCCGATCGGGGCGCGGTCGCGATCTCCATCTGCAGCTCCCACTCCTTGCGCGGCTCCTCCACCACGTCGAGCCGCTCCATCGCACGCTCGGTCTGGGAGATCTTGGCGGCCTGCTTCTCCGACCGCTGACCGGCCCGGTTGCGGATGTGCTTGTCCTTCTCGGCATCCTTGCCGCCCGACTTGCGCATGGTGTTGCGCACGCCCTTGTCGAGCCACGTCTTCTGTGTCTGCATGCGGTCCTTGAGCTGACCGACCCGGCCGGCGTACTCCTCGTACGCCTCTCGCGCGCGCTGCCGCGCCAGCGCGCGTTCGGCGAGGTACGACTCGTATCCACCGTCGAACACCGTGATCTGCCGCTGTGCCGAGTCGAGCTCGACGATCCCGGTCACACACCTGGCCAGGAACTCGCGGTCGTGGCTGACCACCACCATCGGACGCCGCTCGGTCCGCATGAAGTTCTCCAACACCGCGAGCCCCGCCAGGTCGAGGTCGTTGGTCGGCTCGTCCAACAGCAGGACCTCGTACTGGCTGAGCAGCACGGCGGCGAGGTTGACGCGGGCGGCCTGCCCTCCCGAGAGTGCCGCCATCGGCAGGTCCAGAACGGCGCCGTCCAGCCCGAGCCGCGCGGCGGTCACCGGGATCCGCTCGTCCAGGTCTCCACCGCCGAGCGCCAACCATCTCTCGAGGGCGTCGCCGTAGGCGTCGGAAGCCGAGTCCGAGTCCGCCATCTGCTGGGCGAGTGCGTCCATGTGCGCCTGCGCCTCGGCGACCCCGGTGACGCGGTGCAGGAAGTCGCGCACCTCCTCGTCGTCGTGACGACTCACCTCCTGACGGAGGAGCCCCACCGTCGCGTGCGGTGGACTGACGGTGACCGTGCCCGTCATCTCGGCGTCGGGCTCGCCGGCGAGGGCGTGGAGCAGTGTCGATTTGCCGGCGCCGTTGGGACCGGTGAGCCCCCAGACGTCACCCTCTGCGACGACGAGGTCGAGCCCGGCGAAGAGGGTCCGCGCACCCCGTGAGGCCCCCAGTGCTCGGGCGGTGAGGGCGGCGGTCACGAGGCGGCGGCCTGCAGGCGCGCGCTGGTGTGGAGGCAGATCGAGGCCGCGGTGACGATGTTCAGGCTCTCGGCCCTCCCGCGGAGGGGGATGCGGACCCGGAGGTCGGCAGCTGCGGCCAGCTCGTCGGGGACACCGTGGGCCTCGTTGCCGAAGACCCACGCGGTCGGCCGGGCCAGCGCGTCGTCGGCGTGCTCGATGTCCACGTCCCCGTCGCCGGTGGCCACCGCTACCTGGAGGCCCAGCCCGTGGGCTCGCTCGACCAGGTCCGTCTCGGTCACGCCCCGCACCACGGAGAGGTGGAAGAGGCTGCCCGCCGAGGCGCGGACGGCCTTGGTGTTCTCCGGATCCACCCCGCCTTCGGTGAGCCATACCGCGTCGGCGCCGAGTGCGTCCGAGACGCGGATGAGCGTTCCGACGTTCCCGGGTTCGGCCAGCGCCTGGCCCACCGCGACGAGCCGCGGAGCACGCTCGTCGGGCTCACCGGGGTCGTGCACGACCGACCGGCACAGTGCCACGATGCCCGTGGGCGAGACGGTGTCCGACAGCGCCCTGACCGCGCGGTCGGTCACCACGGAGACGGTGACGCCGGACGCTGACGCCGTGGTCACGAGGGCGGCGAAACGGTCGAGCGAGTCCTGGCCGCAGAACACCTCGACCGCCGCGCCAGTCGTGAGGGCCGCCTCGACCGAATTGGCCCCCTCCGCGAGGAAGCGCCCGGCCTTACGCCGGGCGGCCGCGCGGTGGAGCTTGGATGCGGAAACGACCCGCGGTGTCCGTTCGGTGAACGGATCCGCGGGTCGTCCCGTGCCCTCCTCGGGCAGAGTGCTGTGCGTCACATTCGCAGACGTCAGGCGGCCGGCGCGTTGATGTCGGCCGGCAGGGCCTTGCGCGCGACCTCGATGAGCGCCGTGAAGGCGGCCGGGTCGGTGACGGCCAGGTCGGCGAGCACCTTGCGGTCCACCTCGACGCCCGCGAGCTTGAGGCCCTGGACGAAGCGGTTGTAGGTCATGTCGTTGGCGCGGGCCGCCGCGTTGATGCGGGTGATCCACAGCTTCCGGAAGTCGCCCTTGCGCGCGCGACGGTCACGGTAGCTGTAGGTCATCGAGTGGAGCATCTGCTCCTTGGCCTTGCGGTACAGCCTCGAGCGCTGCCCGCGGTAGCCCTTGGTGGACTCGAGTACGGTCCTACGCTTCTTCTGGGCGTTGACTGCCCTCTTCACGCGTGCCACTGGTCAATCCTCACTGATCTGGGTGGTCACCTCACGGCGACCGGAAGTTCTACGTATGGGAGAGGGCTCAGAGCCCGAGGAGCCGCTTGATGCGGGGAACGTCAGCCGGGGCGACGTCCGTACGACCGTCGAGACGACGGGTGCGCTTGGTGGGCTTCTTCTCCATGATGTGGCGGCGGTTGGCCTGCTGGCGCACGAGCTTGCCCGTTCCGGTCTTCCGGAAACGCTTGGCGGTGCCCTTGTGGGTCTTCATCTTCGGCATGATCGGTCTTCCTCACATGGTTCGTCCCGGAGACCGGCGGGGTCTCGGGTGAGCGGACGACATGCGTCCGTTGGTCGGTGTGGTTCCGGAGTCCTACTCCGAGGCGGGGTCGGTGACCTTCGACTCCTGCGCCTTGACGCGGGTCTTGGCGCCCTTGTGGGGGGCCACGACCATGGTCATGTTGCGGCCGTCCTGCTTGGCACTGGTCTCGACGTAGCCGTATTCGGTGATGTCGTCCGCCAGGCGCTGGAGCAACCGGTACCCGAGCTCGGGGCGGGACTGCTCGCGACCGCGGAACATGATCGTCACCTTGACCTTGGAGCCCTTCTCGAGGAAACGGACGACGTTCCCCTTCTTGGTCTCGTAGTCATGGGTGTCGATCTTGGGCCGGAGCTTCTGCTCCTTGACCACGGTCTGCTGCTGGTTCTTCCGCGACTCGCGCTCTTTCTGCGCCGCCTCGTATTTGAACTTTCCGTAGTCCATGATCTTGCAGACCGGCGGGCGCGCGGTGGGCGCGACCTCGACGAGGTCCAGATCGGCCTCGAGGGCCAGACGAAGTGCATCCTCGACGCGAACGATCCCCACCTGCTCGCCCCCGGGGCCGACGAGTCGGACTTCGGGGACACGGATTCGTTCGTTGATACGTGCTTCGGCGCTGATGGGCCCTCCTCGGTAGATGGTGTTCTGCCCGCGACCACTGGCGCGGTCGCGCATCCGCCCTCGAGGTACCCCCGGCGCCACCGGACACACCGGTGAAACCGAGAAGGCCCCACGGCACGGATACCGGGGGCCTCTCACTCCTCACCCGTCGACGAGAAATCACCTGCGATACGCTCGCAGGCCCCTCGTCGGGGGTGGTGACCATCAAACTACCTGGGGCGTCGGATGGTGGGAGATCGGGCTCCTCTTGGACGTCGGAACCCACCACGTAGCGGATTCCCACAGTCGGTGCAGAACTCTACCAGGCTCACCGGGGACCCCCAAACCGGTCCGACCGCCCGGAGTCGACCGGCCCGTGGGACAGTGTTCGGCATGAACACCGACCACCCCGCGTCCACTGATCCCGCCGCCGACGGGGCCGCCGAGAATTCTCTCGGGGACCATCTCGACGCCCGCGAGGTCGAGATCGTCGAACTCGCCGACGTCCCTGCCCAGGAGATCATCTTCCGCTCGATCGTCGTGCTCATGAGCGCCGCGGCGGAGAAGCTGGGGCTGTCCGACGACGACCCGACCGCGAGCCCGCGCCTCGACCTCGACGAGTCGCGCAAGCTGATCACATCCCTCGCGGGTCTCGTGACCGGCTCCGCCGAATACCTCGGGCCGCAGGCCAGCGTCGTGCGGGACGGCCTTCAGGGGTTGCAGCGCGCGTTCCGCGAGGCCAGCGCGTTTCCCGACGAGCCCGGTGAGGGTCCCGGCGAGAAGTTCACCGGACCCGTCTACTGACCCCGTAAGACCCGACGCCCGGGCTTCGCGACGCGACGGTCGCACGCGCCCCGGCGCCGGGTCAGCGCAGGGCCCGCGCCTTACGTGCCGCCTTGGCCGCGGTCTTGTCCGCCGCAGCCTTCTTCGCGGGCGCCTTCTTCGCGGGCGCCTTGCTCGCCGCCCTGTTCGCGGGAGTCTTACTCGCGCCCGCCTTCTTCGCGGGCACACTATCGGCCGACGCTCCCCCGGCCCGGATTCCCTCCGGGGAGCCCGCCTGCGCTGCAGGGAGGACCTGCGCGAGGAAGCGACCGGTGTGACTCTCCGGCACCGTTGCCACCTGCTCGGGTGTGCCCTCGGCCACGACGACGCCACCACCGGCACCGCCCTCGGGGCCCATGTCGATCACCCAGTCGGCGCTCTTGATCACGTCCAGGTTGTGTTCGATCACGATGACGGTGTTGCCCTTGTCGACCAGCCCCTGGATCACCAGGAGGAGCTTGGTGATGTCCTCGAAGTGCAGACCCGTGGTGGGCTCGTCGAGGATGTAGACAGTCCGTCCACTCGATCGCTTCTGCAGCTCGGCCGCGAGCTTGACCCGCTGCGCCTCACCGCCGGACAGCGTCGGCGCCGACTGACCCAACCGCACATATCCCAGGCCGACCTGCGAGAGGGTCTTGAGGTACCGGTGGATCGAGGTGATCGGCTCGAAGAACTCGCACGCCTCCTCGATGGGCATGTCGAGCACCTCGGCGATGGTCTTGCCCTTGTAGTGCACCTCGAGGGTCTCGCGGTTGTACCGCGCGCCGTGACACACCTCGCAGGGAACATAGACGTCCGGTAGGAAGTTCATCTCGATCTTGAGCGTGCCGTCCCCCTGGCACGCCTCACAGCGCCCGCCCTTGACGTTGAACGAGAACCGCCCCTGTTTGTATCCCCGGACCTTGGCCTCGGTTGTCGCCGCGAACAACGTCCGGATCTTGTCGAACACCCCGGTGTACGTGGCCGGGTTGGACCGCGGGGTGCGGCCGATCGGTGACTGGTCCACCTGGACCAGCTTGTCGAACGACTCCACCCCGTCGATGCGCGAGTGCCGTCCGGGAACCTGGCGCGCCCGGTTGAGCTGGTTGGCCAGCGAGGTGGCGAGGATGTCGTTGACGAGGGTGGACTTGCCCGAGCCCGAGACGCCGGTGACGGCGCACAGCACACCGCCCGGGAACACCACGTCGACGTTCTTGAGGTTGTTCTCGCGTGCCCCGCGCACGTGGAGGACCTTCTCCGGGTTCAGTCCACGCCGCGTGTCGGGGACCGCGATCGACCGCCGGCCCGCCAGGTAGTCACCCGTGAGCGACTCCTCACTGGCCAGCAGCCCCTCGTAGTCTCCGGAGTGCACCACCCGTCCGCCGTGCTCGCCCGCCAAGGGGCCGATGTCCACGATCCAGTCCGCCGCGCGGATGGTGTCCTCGTCGTGTTCCACCACGAGGAGCGTGTTTCCCAGGTCCCTCAGCCGGACGAGAGTGTCGATCAGGCGACGGTTGTCCCGCTGGTGCAGACCGATGGACGGTTCGTCGAGCACGTAGAGCACGCCGGCGAGGCCGGACCCGATCTGGGTGGCCAACCTGATGCGCTGGGCCTCGCCACCGGACAGACTGCCCGCCACCCGGTCCAGGGACAGGTAGTCCAGTCCCACGTCGAGAAGGAACCCCATCCGGGCCTGGATCTCCTTGAGGACCCGACCGGCGATCATCGCCTGGCGGGAGTCCAGTTCGAGGCCGTCCAGGAACTCCGCGCAGTCCGCGACCGACATCCGGGAGATGTCCGCGATCGACCGATCACGCCCGCCGGGGCCCGTCATCGTGACGGCGAGGATCTCCGGCTTGAGTCGGGTCCCCTCACAGGCGGGGCACGGCACCTCGCGCATGTACCCCTGGTAGCGCTCCTTCTGCGACTCCGATTCCGTCTGCTCCAGCCGGCGCTTGAGGAACGACATGACCCCTTCGAACTTGGCGTCGTACGTGCGGACGCGGCCGTAGCGGTTCTTATACCGCACCCGGACCTTCGTCGAGGCTCCTCCGAGCACTGCCTTGCGCACCTTGGCGGGGAGGTCCTGCCAGGGGGTGCGCAGGTCGAAGCCCATGTCGTCGGCCAGTCCCGAGAGCAGCTGCTGGAAGTAGTCGGCACTCTGGCCGCCGGACCACGGGGCGATCGCGCCGTCCGCCAACGACCGCTCGGGGTCGGGTATCACCAGGTCGGGGTCCACCTCGAGGTGTGAGCCGAGTCCGTCACAGACCGGGCAGGCGCCGTAGGGAGAGTTGAAGGAGAACGCGCGCGGTTCCAGGTCGTCCAACCCGATCGGGTGGCCGTTGGGGCAGGCCATGTGCTCGGAGAACCGGCGACGCCGGCCGGGGTCCGCCTCGTCGATGTCCACGTAGTCGATCACGATGACGCCGTCCGCCAGTCCCAACGCGGTCTCGACGGAATCGGTGAGCCGCTGTCGCGAGGACGGCTTGGCGGCGAGGCGGTCCACGACCACCTCGATGTCGTGCTTCTCCTGCTTCTTGAGGGTGGGCGGCTCCGCGAGGGTGTGGAGTTCGCCGTCGACCCGCACGCGGTTGTACCCGTCGGCCGCGAGCTGGGCGAACAGGTCGACGAACTCGCCCTTGCGGGTACGCACGACCGGCGCGAGCACCTGGAACCTGGCGCCCTCCTCCCCCTCGAGGATCTGGTCGACGATCTGCTGCGGGGTCTGACGCGAGATCACCTCTCCGCACGTCGGACAGTGCGGGACACCCGCACGCGCGTAGAGCAGACGCAGGTAGTCGTAGACCTCCGTGATGGTGCCGACGGTCGACCGCGGGTTCCGGTTGGTGGACTTCTGGTCGATCGACACCGCCGGGGAGAGTCCCTCGATGAAGTCGACGTCCGGCTTGTCCATCTGACCGAGGAACATGCGCGCGTAGGAAGAGAGGGATTCGACGTACCGACGCTGCCCCTCGGCGAAGATGGTGTCGAAGGCCAACGAGGACTTGCCGGAGCCCGACAAGCCCGTGAAGACGATCAGGGACTCGCGCGGGACGTCGATGTCCACGCCCTTGAGGTTGTGTTCCCGTGCGCCGCGGACGACCAGACGGTCCACCATGGGTACTCCTTCCGAGGGGGATGCCGCCACGGACCCGTGGCGGTGGCCGTGCGCGCCGCATGGCCGCCGTCCCGCAGACGAAGGTACCAACGAACACCGACACGCTTACCACCACGAACCGCCGTCGCCGCCAGTAGCCTGCAAATATGTCGAATCCCACCGAGTCCGTTCCCGAGCACATCACCCTCACCGAGGGTTACTCAGGCCGCCTGGGTGGCCGCCTGACCGGTGAGCGCTGGACCGTCGGCCCGGCCCGGTTGTCCAAGATCTCCGTCGGCGAGATGGACAACAACGTCTACGTGATCGAGTCCGTCGCGACGGGCGAGGCACTCCTCGTCGACGCCGCGAACGACGCCCCCCAGCTCATCGCGCACCTGCAGGCGCAGGCCCCCGGGGTGAGAGAGGTGGTCACGACCCACCTGCACGCCGACCACTGGATCGGTCTCGCGGAGACCGTCGAGGCCCTCGGCCTCACCACCATCGCCTCCCCCGGTGATGCCGGGGACATCCACGTACCGACGGACCACCACGTCTCGCACGGCGACGAACTCGTCGTGGGGGATCTGCGCCTCGGGGTGATCGGTCTGCGGGGCCACACCCCGGACGGCATCGGGCTCCTGCTCCGCACCGAGGAGGGGACCCACCTGTTCCCCGGGGACTCCCTCTTCCCCGGCGGGCCGGGGAAGACCGGCACGCAGGATCAGTTCGCCACCCTCATGGACGACCTCGAGGCCCGGGTGTTCGCGGTGCTCGACGACGACGTGGTGGTCCATCCCGGGCACGGGGACGACACCACGCTCGGGGACGAGCGACCGAACCTCGGGCAGTGGCGGGAGCGCGGCTGGTGACGCCCGACGGCACCGACCGACCGGCCGATCAGAATCGTTATCTGGCCCCCGTCACAGCTGATCGTCCCAGCGCATCACGCAGGTCCGTAGGGTCCGCGTCGGGGGACGATCCTCCGACCGGAGGCGCATGGCCGGGGTTTTCACTAGGTTCGACCACGCATCCCAATTCCCAGGAGGAACGATGATCCGACGACTCGCACGACCCATGCTCGCCACGGTGTTCGTCATCGACGGCGTGGAGACGCTACGCAATCCGCAGGCCCATGTCGCCAAGGCGGCCCCGCTCGTGGACAAGGCCGCACCCCTGGTGGAGAAGGGCGAGCAGGCCGTCAACGAGCACGTCACGTCCTCGGTGCCACCGGTCACCAAGGACACCGAGACCCTGGTCAAGGCACTCGCGGGTGTGAAGGTCGGTGCCGGTGTGCTGTTCGCACTCGGCAAGGCCCCCCGCCTGTCGGCCCTCGCGCTCACGGCCTCGCACCTGCCCACGACCGTCACCCGCAACGACTTCTGGGCGGAGTCCGACCCCGCCGCCAAGAGCCGCAAGACCACCGGGCTAGCAACCGACGTCGCCCTGCTCGGTGCGCTTCTGCTCGCCTCGGTCGATACAGCCGGCCAGCCGGGTCTGACGTGGCGCGCCCGCAAGGCCGGGGACAAGGTCTCGGCCAGGTTGCCCGGCGCGAAGGCCGAGTCCGTCGCCGCCGGCGCCGCCATCGCGGGGGTCGCCCACA
>NZ_JAALDX010000293.1 GCF_014145095.1 Dietzia sp. SLG310A2-38A2
AGGTCGGCTCCGGCGCAGAACGTCCCGCCGGCGTGACCGAGGACCACCACGCGGGCGCCGTCGTCCGCGGCCGCCCGGTCGAGCGCCGCGTGCAACTGCTCGACCAGGGCGGTCGAGATGGCGTTGCGGTTGTGCTGCGAGTCCAGCGTCACGCGGGCGGCGCCCCCGGAGACCTCGTAGCGCACCAGCACCTGATCACTCACGGTCTGATCGTCCGCCGCCGCCACCTCAGTAGCTCCTCGGCAGCCCGAGCGAGTGCTGGGCCACGTAGTTGAGGATCATCTCCCGGCTGACCGGGGCGATGCGGGGCAGGCGTGACGCGGCGAGCATCCCGGCGAGGCCGTACTCCACCGACAGCCCGTTGCCGCCGAGGGTCTGGATGGCCTGGTCGACGGTGCGGGCGGAGACCTCTCCGGAGGCGTACTTGGCCATGTTGGCGGCCTCGCCCGCGAGGTCGTCCAGGCCGGCGTCGACGAGCGCGGCGGCCTTGCGCATCATCAGCCGGGCCAGCTCCAGCTCGATCTTGCACTGGGCGAGGGGATGGGCGATCCCCTGGTGGGCGCCGATCGGGGTCTTCCACACGGTGCGCTCGTTCGCGTACTTCGTGGCCTTGTCCATCGCGTAGCGTGCGGAACCGATCGCCATCCCGGAGGCCATGATGCGCTCGGGGTTGAGGCCCGCGAACAGCATGAGCAGCGCGGTGTCACCGTCACCGATGAGCGCGTCCGCGGGCAGCCGCACGTCGTCGAAGTACAGCTGGAACTGCCGCTCGGGCGTACGCACCTCGGTGGGGATGTGGGTGCGCTCGAGTCCGGGCGCGTCGGTGGGAACCATGAACAGCGCCGGCTGGAGCTTGCCGCTCGCGGCACCCTCCAGGCGGGCCACCACGAGGATCGCGTCGGCCTGGTCGACGCCCGAGATGTAGGTCTTCTGCCCGCTGAGCAGGAAGTCCGAGCCGTCCCGGCGTGCGGTGGTGGTGATGGCGTGGGAGTTGGACCCCGCGTCCGGCTCGGTGATGGCGAACGAGGTGATGATCTCGCCCGAGGCCAGGCCCGGCAGCCAGCGCTTCTTCTGCTCCTCGGTCCCGAAGCGGGAGATGATCGTGCCGTTGATGGCGGGCGAGACCACCATCATGAGCAGCCCGGCGCCCGCGGCGGAGAGCTCCTCCTCGACCATCGCGAGCTCGGTCATACCGGCCCCGCCGCCGCCGTACTCCTCGGGCAGGTTCACGCCCAGCAGTCCGAGCTTGCCCGCCTCGGTCCACAACTCGTCGGTGGTCTCACCGGCGTCGGACTTCTCGCGCATGTACTCCATGCCGTATCGCGAGCCAAGGTCGAAGGCGACCTTGCGGAGTGCCTGCTGCTCCTCGGTGTCGACGACGGGGTTGGGGATCTGTGAGATGTCGGTCATCGTGGTCACTCCTGGGGGGTGGTGGTGTCGGTGCTGTCGGCGTCAGTGCTGTCGGGATCGGTGCTGTCGGCGCCGGTGCTGTCGGCGCCGGTGCTGTCGGGATCCGCGACGACGGCGAGGATGGTGCCGGTCTCGACCTGGGTGCCGACCCCGACGGGCAGCTCGGTGACGACGCCGTCCACGGCGGCGGAGATGGTGTGTTCCATCTTCATGGCCTCCATCCACAGCAGCGGTTGGCCGGCGGTGACGGTGTCACCGACGGAGACGGCCACCCGGATGACCGCACCCGGCATGGGGGCGAGCAGCGAACCGGCGGCGACCTCCGCGCCGGGATCGGTGTAGCGGGGCGGTTCGATGAGCGAGACCGGCCCGAGCGGCGAGTCCACCTCGACGACGGTGTCCGAGCCGACCACCTCGTACCGCGCCACGGAGAAGGTGTGGCGCACTCCCATGACCTCGAGGTCCACCGCGTCCGGGCGGACCTGTCCGACGCTGGCCACCTCGGCGAGATCGCCGTGCGCGTGGGCGCCGTTGCGGTCGCGGACGTAGGCCACGTCCAGCTCGTCCTCGCCGACGCGGTAGGACCGCCTCTGGAGCGTGCGGCCGACGTTGCGGAAGCCGGCCTGCGCCAGCGCCACCGGG
>NZ_JAALDX010000294.1 GCF_014145095.1 Dietzia sp. SLG310A2-38A2
GCGTCCTCCGCCGTCCCCTCCTCGCCGCAGGCCCCGAGGACCAGGGCGAGCGCGGCGAATCCCGACGCCGCGGCGACCGCACGACGGCGACCCGGACGGGTGTCGCGGTCGCTCCTGGTGGCGTGGTCGGCTCGGTGTGCACGTGCGGTCATGGCGGGCCCTCCTCGGTGTAGATGCACCAGCGTGGATGCACCAGCGTGGATGCACCGGTGAATACGGGTGCGGGGGTCGGTATGCGGGGAAGGCTACGTAAGCGACCGCCGACGGCGGGACCGTTTGGCTCGCGCGATATGACCGGTGTCACAATCGAGACGTGTTCGAGACGGGACACACGCCGTCAGCGCGCCTCGTTCGCCGAGGCGGCGGGCATCCCGTGTCCGGGCCGTCGGGGTGAGCCGCGGCCGGATCAACTCCGTTGCTCGCCGACCGCTACTAGGGTGGGACGCATGGGCGCTCATGGTCGTCTGTCCGGATCGCTGATCGTCGGACCCCGGCGCCACGAGGAGGGTGTTCGTCGACTCCTGGCCAGTTTCGAGGCGGTCCCCCGGGGTGAGCCCGTCCGGTTGGCCAAGAAGACGTCCAACCTCTTCAGGCCGCGCGCCTCGTCGTCGTCGCCCGGTCTCGACACCACCGGCCTGACGCGCGTGGTCTCCGTGGATCCCGACGCCCGCACGGTCGACGTGCAGGGCATGTGCACGTACGAGGACCTGGTGGACGCCACCCTGCCGTACGGGCTGATGCCGTATGTGGTGCCGCAGCTCAAGACCATCACCCTCGGCGGTGCGGTGACCGGCCTGGGCATCGAGTCCAGCTCCTTCCGGCTGGGGCTGCCCCACGAGTCGGTGCTGGAGATGGACGTGCTCATCGGGACGGGCGAGATCGTCACCGCCCGCCCCGACGGCACGGACCGCGAGCGCGAGCTCTTCCGCGGGTTCCCCAACTCCTACGGTTCGCTCGGCTACGCCGTGCGGTTGCGCATCGAGCTCGAACCCGTGGCGCGCTATGTCGAACTGCGCCACGTCCGGTTCGACTCCCTCGCCGCGCTCACCGATGGGCTGGCGCGGATCAGCGAGTCCGGGTCGTACGACGACGAGGAGGTCGACTTCCTGGACGGGGTCGTCTTCTCGGCGGGCGAGTCCTACCTGACCCTGGGGCGGCGGACCGACCAGCCCGGTCCCGTCTCGGACTACACGGGAGTGCGGGACAAGCAGGCGATCTACTACCGGTCGATCCAGCACGGCGGACCCGCCGGATCGGTGGCTCACGACCGGTTGACCATCCGCGACTACCTGTGGCGCTGGGACACCGACTGGTTCTGGTGCTCGCGCGCGTTCGGGGTGCAGAACCCCGGCATCCGCCGGTGGTGGCCGCAACAGCTGCTGAGGTCGTCGGCGTACTGGAAGGTCATCGGACTGGATCACCACTACGACCTGGGCAACAGGATCGGCGCGCTCAAGGGCGAGGGGCCGCGCGAACGCGTCGTCCAGGACGTCGAGGTGACCATCGACCGCACCGCCGAGTTCCTCGAGTGGTTCCTGCGCGAGGTGCCCATCGAACCCCTGTGGGTGTGCCCGCTGCGGCTTCGCGAGCGCACCCCGGCGCCGACGTCGGGAGGCGGACCGGCCTCGGACCGGCCGTGGCCCCTGTACCCGCTGGCGCCCGACACCACGTACGTCAACATCGGGTTCTGGTCCTCCGCCCCGATCGAGCCGGGAATGGCCGAGGGGGCGTGGAACCGGCGCATCGAGAAGGCGGTCTCCCGTCTCGGCGGGCACAAGTCGCTCTACTCCGAGGTCTTCTACTCCCGCGAGGAGTTCGACCAGCTCTACGGCGGCGAGCAGGCGGCACTGCTCAAGACGCGATTCGATCCCCAGGGCCGCTTCGCGACCCTCTATGACAAGGCGGTGGGTGCACGGTGACCACGAGCAGGATGACCATCGGCGAGATCGTCGCCGCGTTCGCGACGGGGGAGCCACCCCTGCGGATCGAGGCCTACGACGGGTCGGCGTTCGGCCCGGAGAACAGCGAGCTGGTGCTACGCCTGACGAGTCAGAAGGCACTGCAGTACGTCGTCACCGCTCCGGGTGACCTCGGCCTGGCCCGCGCCTATCTCACGGGTGAGCTGGAGGTCGACGGGGTGCATCCCGGTGCACCGCATGACGTGTTCGGTGCGCTCGAGGTCTTCCGCAAGACCATGACGCACACGCCGGACCTGCGCACGATGGCACGCATCGCCCGCTCGATCGGGCGCGAGAACATCACGATGCTGCCGATCCCCGAGCAGGAGGTGCCCGCGGCGTGGCGCCGCGTCGCGCACGGCATGCGCAGGCACTCCAAGAAGCGGGACTCGGAGGTCGTGAGCTACCACTACGACGTGTCCAACCGCTTCTACGAGTGGATCCTCGGGCCCTCCATGACCTACACCTGCGCCTGCTACCCCGATGCCCGGGTCTCCCTGGAGGAGGCGCAGGAGAACAAGTACCGCCTGGTGTTCGACAAGCTCGGGTTGAAGGCGGGGGACCGTCTGCTCGACGTGGGGTGCGGGTGGGGCGGGATGGTGCGGTACGCGGCCGCCCGGGGGGTCCGGGCGATCGGCGTGACATTGTCTCGCGAGCAGGTCGAGTGGGGACAGGCCGCGATCCGGGCCCAGGGGCTGGGAGAGCTCGCCGAGGTACGGCTGATAGACTACCGCGACGTGCCCGAGCGGGACTTCGACGCGGTCAGCTCCATCGGCATCACCGAGCACATCGGGCGCAGGAACTACCACGACTACTTCACCCGACTACACGGCTACCTGAAGCCGGGGGGTCGACTGCTCAACCACTGCATCACCCGCCCGGACAACTCACGCTCGGTCAAGGCGGGCGCCTTCATCGACCGGTACATCTTCCCCGACGGCGAGCTGGCCGGCGCCGGGACCGTCCACCTCGAGGCGGAGAACGCCGGGTTCGAGGTGGTCCACGAGGAGAACCTCCGCCAGCACTACGCGTTCACGCTGCGCGACTGGTGCGCGAACCTGGTCGAGCACTGGGACGAGGCGGTCGAGGAGGTCGGCGAACCCATGGCCAAATTGTGGGGGCTCTACATGGGTGCCTGTCAGTACGGCTTCGAGCACAACAAGATCCAGCTTCATCAGATCCTGGCCGTCCGACTCGGCGACGCCATGACCTGGGATGTTCCCCTACGGCAGTGGTGGCAGGCGTGAGCCGCCGGCCCTGAGCTGCCGACCCCGTCCGGGCCACGGTCCGTGCCCACTGATGGACCGGCCCGTGGCCCGGACCATCTCACGCACCCGGACCATCTCACGCACCCGGTCCAGGCCGTGCACTCAGGCCAGGTCGAGCGCCAGCAGGACCTGGCCGGTGGGAGCCGGGGAACCGCCCGCGGGCTCCTCGGTGATCCCGATCTGAGCGGAGTTGCGGATCCCGCTGAGCTCGGCGGAGGGGGACGGGCCCACCTCGCCGGACTCCATCGTCCCCGCCGGGATGGGATCGTGATCCGGACCCATGAGCCACAGCTGGTAGGCGCGGCCCTCGGCCGGCTCCGGGATCCCGGTCATGGAGATCACCGCCATGTCGGCAGACATGGACGCGAGCACCGTCGCGCTGCCGGTGCCGCCCACCTGACCGCGGGACACCTCGAGGTCAGGCGCCGTGAGCAGGGAGGTGACCTCGTCCGGCATCGTCGCGGCGGGCGGAGAGGCGACCGGCAGGTTGTCCTCCGGCGCCGCGCCCCCCGTCAGTCGGCCGACGGTCACACCGGCAGCCACCAGCAGGATGGCCGCCGCCGCGGTGGCGACGAAGGTCCACGGCCCGGGGA
>NZ_JAALDX010000295.1 GCF_014145095.1 Dietzia sp. SLG310A2-38A2
CGCTGCGGGTGGCCATCGTCGGAGCCGGGCCCGCCGCCCTGTACACCGCCGACGAGCTGCTCAGGCAGCCGGGCGTCGAGGTGACCGTCTTCGATCGCCTGCCCGTCCCCCACGGCCTGGCCCGGCACGGCGTGGCCCCCGACCACCCGCGGACCCGGTCGGTCACCGACCTGTTCGCGCTCATCGAGGCCCAGGCCGGCTTCACCTACCGGCTGGGGGTGGAGATCGGCCGGGATGTCACCGTGGACGAGCTCGCCGCCACCCACGACGCCGTGGTCTACGCGACCGGGGCCAGTACCGACCGCCCCCTCGAGATCCCGGGCACCGGGCTCACCGGAAGCATGTCCGCCACGGAGGTGGTGTCCTGGTACAACGGCCACCCCGACCACGTCGACGCCCGGGTCCCGCTCGACCACGAGCGCGCCGTCATCGTGGGCAACGGCAACGTCGCCCTGGACGTCGCCAGGATCCTCGCCACCCCCGCGGAGTCCCTCGCCGGGACCGACATCTCACCTGTCGCCCTCGAGGCCCTGCGGGACAGCCGCATCCGCGAGATCGTCGTGCTGGGTCGACGCGGTCCCGCCCAGGCCGCGTTCACCCTTCCCGAAGTGGTCGGGCTGGCCTCGCGTGAGGACATCGACCTGCGGGTCGAGGCTCAGGACGGGATCGACCCGGGAGCGGAGACCGATCCCCAGAGATCCCTCATGCTCGACTGCCTCGCGGAGGTGGCCGCCCGCGAGCCGCGGACCGGCAGCCCGCGGATCATCCTGCGTTTCCAGACCGCACCCGTCGAGGTCGTCGGTGCAGAACGCGTCGAGGGACTGCGGATCGCGGCGACGGAGTTGACGACCCTGGACGGCGACGTGCGCGCGGTTGCCCGCCCGGGAACCGAGGAGGTCCTGCCCGCGGGACTGGTCCTGCGTTCGGTCGGGTACCGCGGGGTACCCGTGCCGGGAGTGCCGTTCGACCCCGTCACCGGGACGATCCCCCACCGCGCCAGCCGGGTCCTCGACAGTCCGGGCGGGTCCGAGGTCCCCGGCGCCTACGTGGTCGGATGGATCAAGCGAGGTCCCCGCGGGTTCATCGGGTCCAACAAGACCTGCGCCCGCGAGACGGTCGACGCGCTGCTCGCCGACGCCAACGCGGGGCTGCTCGCGGCTTCCCGATCGGCGAGGGCGTTCGCGACATAGTCGTCGCACCGCGCGCCCGGAGCGCGCGGAGGCGACGCCCGTCGTCGTCGGTGTCGTCGGCGCCCATGGAGCACCACCGCGGTGGTACCTCTGCGGGTTACTGTCGCACCGCGACGACGGGAGGGCCCATGCCCACAGGATCCACCGACCACCGGGACCGGGATCGGGGCGCCAGCAGTGGCATCTACAACCGGGGCACGCTGCGTATCTACGACGCCGCCGTGCTCGGCGTGACCAACTCACTGATCTGGCGCTGCCCGACGCGGACGTTGGTGGACCACTATCGGAATCACGCCGGCCCGTCGCATCTCGACATCGGACCGGGCACCGGCTACTTTCTCGAACGCATCGACTCCCCGTTGATCACCCTGCTGGATCTCAACGGCGCCTCACTCGCCGCCGCCGAGGCCCGCATCGGGTCCGGGAAGAAGGTGGAGCAGATCCGGCAGTCGTTCTTCTCGCCACTCGAGGACGAGCGGCGGTTCGACTCGATCGGGCTCAACTTCCTGCTGCACTGCATCCCCGGACGCGCCAAGTGGGATCGCCTCGCTGAGCTGCGCCGGCACCTGCGCCCCGGGGGCACCCTGTTCGGATCCACCGTCCTTCCCGGTACTTCCACCGCGAATCCCCTCGCGCGGGTGCTCAACCGCACGTACAACCGACTCGGCGTCTTCGGCAACGCCGAGGACACCATGGCAGATCTGGAGGCGGCCCTCGCGGGCATGGCCGACGTGAGAGCCCGGCAGGTCGGCCAGGTCGCGCTGTTCTCGGCACGGCGACCCGAGTAACCGGCACTCGGGCCCGGGCACTACTCGAGCGTCAGCGCGTCCGCCCGCGAGGTGTCCTTGAGCGCCACCCCGGACGCGCCGAGCGCCCGGGCACCCGCGATGAGTCGCGCGACGATGTGTGCGGAGCGGTCGTAACCCAATCCGTCCGGCGGGTGGATGTTGGAGATGCAGTTGCGTCCGGAGTCCGAGGTGCCCGGGGCGGGAAGGTGGGTCAGGTAGATCCCCAGGCTGTCCGCGACCGACAGCCCCGGCCGCTCGCCGATGATCACGACGACCGTGCGCACCCCCATCGCCTGCGCGAGGTGATCTCCCAGCGCCACCCGCGCCTCGGTCGCGATCACCGGTGGCGCGATCGAGTACAGCTCGGACAGCTCGGACACCAGCGCGCCGAGGAGCCCGGTGCCGTGGTCCATCAGCGCCCGGGGGGACAGGCCGTCGGCCAGGACGAGGCCCACATCGAACTCCCCCGCGGTGATCGAGGACAGGTCCTGCGGCACCCTGCCCAGGTCCGGACGACGGAGGTACTCCGCCCGCGAGGAGGCCTGCGAGGAGACCACCGCGGGCACCCCGATGCCGATCTCCTCCACCTGCGCGGCCAGGGCCTCGACGTCCAGCGGCATGTGCACTGCGTCGCGCGCGGCGGCGTGGGCGGACCGGAACTCCAGGACGCGCCGGGTGGGGAGCGAGTCGCCGGTGCGGCCCAGCCCGATGCGCGCCTGGGTACTGCGACGGAGCTCGTCCCAGAATGACGGTTCGATCCCGCTCATCGCGTCCCCGTCAGGGCGCGAAGCGGAGATCCCGACGCGTCGACCTCGAGGATCCGCCCGTGCGCATCGACCATGCCCAGACGGTCGAGCCAGGCCGCGAACTCGGGAGCCGGGGCCAGCCCCAACACCTGCCTGACGTACAGCACGTCGTGGAAGCTCAGGCTCTGGTAGCCGAGCATCACGTCGTCGGCGCCGGGGACCGCGATGACGAACGCGGTGCCCGCCGCCCCGAGCAGCGTGAGCAGGGTGTCCATGTCGTCCTGGTCGGCCTCGGCGTGGTTGGTGTAGCAGACGTCCACACCCATCGGCAGCCCGAGGAGCTTGGCGCAGAAGTGGTCCTCGAGCCCGGCGCGGATGATCTGTTTGCCGTCGTAGAGGTACTCGGGTCCGATGAACCCGACGACGGTGTTGACCAGCAGCGGTTCGAGGTCCCGGCAGACCGCGTAGGCCCTGGCCTCGAGGGTCTGCTGGTCCACGGGCAGGCCGCCCGTCCCCAGGTGTGCGCCCGCGCTCAACGCGGAACCCTGCCCAGTCTCGAGGTACATCACGTTGTCGCCCACGGTGCCGCGGTGCAGCGAGCGGCCCGCCTCGTTGGCCTCGCGCAGCAGCGTCAGGTCCACGCCGAAACCGGAGTTGGCGCCCTCGGTGCCGGCGACGGACTGGAACACCAGGTCCACCGGTGCCCCCTTCTCGATCAGTTCCATCGTCGTGGTGACGTGCGAGAGGACGCAGGACTGCGTGGGGATCTCGAAGCGCTGCCGGATCTCGTCGAGCAGGTGCAGCAGGTCCGACGTGGCGTGCGGGGAGTCCGTCGCCGGATTGACGCCGATCACCGCGTCGCCGGAACCCAGGAGCAGACCGTCGAGGGTGGCCGCGGCGATGCCACGCGGATCGTCGGTCGGGTGATTGGGCTGCAGCCGCGTCGCGAGCGTGCCCGGCAATCCCACGGTGGTCCGGAACGCGGAGGTCACCCGGACCGCTCGGGCCACCGAGATCAGGTCCTGGTTGCGCATCAGCTTGCTCACCGCCGCCACCATCTCGGGGGTCAGCCCCGCGGCGACGGAGCTCAATGTTGCTGCCGCCCCGGGTGAGGCCGCGACCTCGAGGAGCCAGTCGCGCAGGCCACCCACGGTGAGGTGGGCCAGCGGGGCGAAGGCGGCGCGATCATGGGAGTCGACGATGAGCCGGGTGACCTCGTCGGTCTCGTACGGCACCAGCAGGTCCTCGAGGAAGGTCTCGAGCAGGACGTCGGCGAGCGCCCACTGCGCGGCAGCACGTTCGGCGTCCGACGACGCCGCGCACCCGGCCAGTTCGTCCCCCGATCGCTGTGGCGACGCCCTGGCCATCAGCTCGACGAGGCCGTCGAACTGATAGGTCGTTCCCGAGACCTGCTGGGTGTACGTGGTCATTCGAGCTCTGCTTCCGCTCTGGCCAGTGCGGCGAACTCCTCGTCCGGGGAGTTGGCGACGAGGTGGTGCCGACTGTAGATACCGAAGTACAGCATGAACGCCCCGAACACCACCAGGCACCAGAGCGCGGCCGTGCTGTTGACGAGGAAGGTGGCCACCACGGCCAGCGCGGCGATGACGAGCGCGAAGCCGGTGGTCACGACGCCACCCGGGGTCCGGTACGGGCGCTCCATGTCCGGCTCCCTGCGTCGCAGCACGATGTGGCTGACCATCATCAGGACGTAGCTGAGCGCGGCGCCGAACACCGCCATGTTGAGCAGCATGTCGCCCTGCCCGGTGAGGGAGAGCAGGAACCCGATGACGCCCGGAACGATGAGGGCCAGGGTCGGCGCCTTGCGCGAGTTGGTGATGGACAGCGCCGTGGGCAGGTAGCCGGCGCGGGAGAGGGCGAACAGCTGGCGGGAGTAGGCGTACATGATCGAGAAGAAGCTGGCGACGAGTCCGGCGAGCCCGATGTAGTTGACGACCTTCGCGGCCGGGCCGTCCCCGAGGGCCTCGACCAGAGGGTTACCCGAGGACTGGATGGCATCCGCGCCCCCCGCGCCGGTGGCGAGGACCAGAACGGTGGTCGCGGTGACGAGCAGGACACCCATCGCGGCGATGATGCCGCGGGGGACGTTCCTGGACGGATCCTTGGCCTCCTCGGCGGCCAGTGGCACACCCTCGATGGCGAGGAAGAACCAGATCGCGAAGGGAACGGCGGCCCAGATCCCGATGAAGCCGAACGGCAGGAAGTCCGAGGCGCCGGCGGCGTCGGTGGGAGCGATGTTGGTGAGGTTGGCCGCCTCGAACTGACCCGCCGCCGCCACTGCGAAGACGATGAGGCCGACGAGCGCGATCGCGGTGATGACGAACATGACCTTGAGCGCCTCCCCCGCACCGGACAGGTGGATCCCGATGAAGATCGCGTACACGGCGAGGTAGATCCACCACCCGTCGGTGATCCCGAACAGGTTGAGGGATTCCACGTACGCGCCGATGAACGTCGCGATGGCCGCGGGCGCGATGGCGTACTCGATGAGGATGGCCGTTCCGGTGGCGAACCCACCCCACGGTCCCAACGCCCGCCGCGCGAAGGTGTAGCCCCCGCCCGCGGCCGGGAGTGCCGAGGACATCTCGGCCATGCCGAGCACCATGGCGAGGTACATGCCGGCGATGATCACGGCCGCGATGAGCAGGCCACCGAACCCGCCCTGTTCCAGGCCGAAGTTCCACCCGGAGTAGTCGCCGGAGATCACGTAGCTGACGCCGAGACCCGCGAGCAGCACCCACCCCGCGGTGCCCTTCTTCAACTGGCGCCTGGCCAGGTAGTCACTGCCCTCGATGTGCGACTGCGTGCCGTCGTGATGGCTACTGATCGATTCTGTGGCGGACATGCGCGGCCTTCCTCGAAGCGAGATCGACGGATGTCGCGCGGGGTGCGCGGACCGGATCACCGTAGGTCGGCGGTGTAAGCACCGGGTCGACGCGCTGTGACGGCCTGGTTACGACGATTCCGGTCCGCTACCGGCCGGGCCCGGAGGCACTCCGACATCCGGAGCGGGGGTCACATCCGGAGTACCCGACCACATACGACCAGGTGCACCTCGTCGCACGCCTCGGCGACACCCTGGTTGACAGCGCCCAGGAGGTCACGGAACACCCCGCCGGAGCGATGGGACGGCACGACCCCGTATCCGACCTCGTTGGTCACCAGCACCACCTCGTCGTCGTGATCCCTCAAGGCTTCACGGACCGCCGCGACGTGCTGGTCCAGCATGTCGTGCGCGGCGTCCATCGGCGCATCCCACAGCTCCGCGCGGTCCAGGATCGCGGTGACCCAGGTCCCCAGGCAGTCGACGAGCACCGGACCGGCGGCGGCACCGAGCGCCGACGCGAGGTCCACGGTCTCCACCGTCTCCCATCCCGTGGGGCGGTGGGCGCGGTGGCGTGCGACCCGGAGCTCCCAGTCGGGATCGCTGCCGTCCGCCACCGGTCCGGGTGCGACGACGGTGACGTGGTCGCGGCCCTTCAACAGGCCGGCGGCGTGCCTCGACTTGCCGGAGCGCACGCCCCCCGTGACCAGGACTCTCATCACCCCAGCGTAGAACCCGGTGGAGACGGTCGGGCGGAACGCTGTCCACGCCGGGCCGGACTTCTCTACTATTGACAGTTGTCAAGTGATGGCGCCGCCGGCTCGGGCCCGGCGGGTCGCCCTCACCGGAGAAGAAGAGGTCCCACGAGATGACGTCATCGGTCGCCACCACGCGCGAGGCGCTGTTCCGCCCCCTGCAGGTCAGGTCCTTGCAGCTGGCCAACCGCCTGGTCATGTCGCCCATGACGCGGATGGGCTGCCCGGACGCCCTGCCCGACGAGGTGAACCGCGACTACTACGCCTCCCGCGCCGCCGGCGGGACCGCGCTGATCGTCACGGAGGGGATCGGCGTGGACCACCCGACCTCGGTGGATCACGCGTGGATCCCCCGCCTCGACGGCCCCGAGTCCGTGGCCGCCTGGCGGCAGGTCACCGACGCGGTCCACTCGGCCGGGGGCCGCATCCTCGCGCAGCTGTGGCACGTCGGCCCGCTCTGGGGTGCCAACGCCCGTTTCGACCGGGCCAATCGGGACAGGCTCATGGAGAGGCACCCGATGCGGCCGTCCGGGCGATGGGGGACCCCGGGCGTCACCACCTATTCCGAGCGGAGCGTCGCCCGGTGGTCACCGGAGGTCGCACCGATGACCGAGGGCGACATCGCCGAGGTGATCGAGGCCTTCGCCCGGTCCGCCCGGCTGGCGATGGAGGCCGGATTCGACGGCGTGACCCTCCACGGCGGACACGGGTACCTCCCCGACTCCTTCGTCTGGTCCGACACCAACCGGCGGACCGACACCTGGGGCGGCGACCTGGCCGCGCGCAGCCGGTTCCCCGCCGCGGTGGTCGCCGGGGTCCGCGAGGCGATCGGGCCCGACGCCCCGCTGTTCTACCGCTTCTCCCAGCACACCCAGCAGGACTACACCGCCCGCAAGGCCACCACGCCCGACGAGCTGGGCGTGTACCTCGGCGCACTCGCCGACGCGGGGGTGGACCTGCTCGACGCCTCCACCAGGCGGTTCAACGACCCGGCATTCCCGGACCTGGAGGGCGACGACGGCGAGGTGTCCCTGGCCGGATGGGCCCGCCGACTGACCGGGCTGCCCTCGGGCGCGGTGGGCGGGGTGGGGATCGGAGCCTCGCTCCGCGAGCAGAAGTCCGGGGCGCCCGCCCACACCGCGGACAACATCGATGCCGTGGTGGACTGCCTCGAGGCCGGCGAGTTCGATCTCATCTCGGTGGGCCGGCTACACCTGGCGGATCCGGCCATCGCGACCGTCCTGCGCACCGGCGATCCGTTGCCGGAGTTCGTGCGCGAGGTCCACGAGATGCCGCTGCGTAGCCCCGAGAGCTGACACGCCCCGAGACCAGATGGCCTTTTTCGACCCCGGGGCCGCGCCGTTCGGCCGGCACCGGACCTACTCCGGACCGCCCTCGTCGGCCACCTGTTCGTAGGCGGCGGTCAGACCGGCGAGGACGCCGTCCGCGACCGGTGGCTCTCCGGCGAGGTGGGTCGCCCGCAGTTCGTCCATGAACTGATCCCACAGGCGCGGCCCACCCTCGGCAAGCAAACTGGCTCTGACCGAGAGTTCGGGACTCGTCGGGAGCCATCGGGTTCCCCACGCGCCGAGTTGCGCGAACACGGGCACGAGCTGGATCGACGCCTCGGTCAACCGGTACTCCACCCGCTGACGGTGACGGGGGTCGTCGTGACGGGTGAGCATCCCGGCGCCCACCAGTTTGGCGAGCCTCGAGGCGAGGATATTGGAGGCGATCCCCTCCATCGACTGCCCCAACAGCTCCCGGAACCGCCGACGGTCCCCGAACATGATGTCCCGGAGAACGACCAGGCTCCAGCGATCGCCGAGTAGCTCGGCGGTCATGTTGATCGGGCAGCCCGACTTACCCGGAGGTACGGGGAGCACACGCGGCACTTCCGCTTGCGACATGCAATCAGTATAGTCGCCCGGGAAAGCGATTGCGTTTTGCAATCGGTCGGGCAGGGCGCAGACGACCCCGGAGGTCACCATGGGCACGCTGATCTATTCGATGATCACCTCTCTCGACGGCTACGTCGCGGATCGGGACGGCAACTTCGGCTGGGCGGTCCCCGACGAGGAAGTACTGGAGACCATCAACCGGGACACCGCCGGGGTCTCCACCTTCCTCTACGGCCGCACGATGTACGAGACGATGAGGGTCTGGGAAACGGATCCCGCCATCGCCGGCCAGTCCCCCCGGTCAGCAGATTTCGCACGCCTCTGGACGCGGGCGGACAAGGTCGTGTACTCCACGACGCTGCCGGAGGTCGACACCACGCGGACCCGGCTCGAGCGGCGGTTCGACCCCGACGAGGTCCGCGAACTGAAGGCCCGGGCGGAAGGCGACCTGACGGTCGACGGACCCACGCTCGCCGCCCACGCACTGCGGCACCGCCTGGTCGACGAGGTCCGGATGCTCTTGTGTCCCGTCACGGTGGGAGGGGGCCGACCGATGTTCCCCGACAGCCCGCTCGACCTACGACTTCGAGATCTGAGACGGTTCGGCAACGGGATGGTGCAGCTGTACTACGACGTGGGCACGGGCACGCACTAGGAGCCGGCCAGCCGTTCGATCCCGTCATGCATCAGGTCCAGAGCGGTCCCGAAGACGACACCGGGGTCGATCCCGCGATAGTCGTCCAGGAGCGCCGTGGTGAGCGGATAGTCCTCGGCGGGAAGGGTCTCGATCTCCGCCGCGGTGACGTCGTCCACGGGAGCGACCATCCCGAGGGCCTCCGCCGTGGCGAGCCCCAGGACGGTCGCGTACCAACCCACGGTCACCGTCACCACCTGCGGCCGGGGAACCCCGGCCCCCAGCATCGCCGCGTGCACCACCTCGGTCGTGGCGTAGTCGGCCGACCCGGTGTGGGTGAACTGCTGGAGCAACGGGAACGTCCGGGGATAGGCCCCGGCCAGAGCTCGGTACTGGTCTGCCAGGTGACGCAGGGTCGGTCGCCAGGGCGCCCCGGGAGGGGCGGGCCGCACCTGGCCGTCGAGCCACGACGCCATGGCCCGGGCAAGTCCCTGCTTGGACCCGAAGTGATAGGCCACCGACATCGCGTCACACCCCGCCGCGCGACCCACCCCGCGCATGCTGAACGACTCCTGCCCGCCCTCCTCCAGCACGCCGACGGCCGACTCGACGATCAGGGCGGGGGACAACCCCCTGGGCCCTCGTCCGGCGCGGCGCTCGGCCATCAGTCCCCCCACTTTCGGGCCGACGGGCCCGACACGCTTTTTCTACATTGTAGAATAGGGCGCAATCGAGGGAGGACGACATGGTGGAAATCAGGCCGGCGGGGGCCTCCGATGCACAGATCATCGGGGAGATGCTCGGGGAGGCGTTCAGCGCCGATCCGGCATGGGCGCAGTTCTTTCCCGACGAGGCCTCACGGCCCGCACGCCTGACCGCGCACTATCGCCGCCACGTGCGTCGGCACCCGGACCGGGTCGACGTGGCCGTGGAGGACGGGCAGACGTTGGGGGCATTGCTCTGGGAGCCTCCCCACCGTGAGTCGGGACGGTGGTCGCGGTGGAGAGAGGGTGTCGCCGCGGTTCTCCGACTGCTGATCTCGCCCACCGCGCGCCGTGGCAGGGCCCACACCCGCGCGGTCGACGCACACCGGCCGTCGGAGCCGCACTGGTATTTCCACGACATCGCCGCCGGGCCCCGGGCTCGCGGGAAGGGGATCGGGTCAGCCCTCCTGCGCCACCGCCTGGACCTCATCGATCGAGGTGTGCCGGAGCCGGTGTTCCTCGAGGCGACCACCCCGGGCAGCCGCCGCCTGTACGAACGGTTCGGTTTCCTCCCCGTGGGCACGGTGCCCACGGGGCCGGGACAGGAGTCCACGGCGATGATCCGTCCGGCGGGAGCCCAGAATGACTGACCCCCGCCTCGCCTCGCCGGACGATCTCGCCCCCGCCGCCGAGACCCTGGCCCAGGCGTTCGCGCACTACCCCTGGACCCGTCACGTCATCCCCGAGGAGGGATACGCCGAGCGCCTGCTCACGCTGCAGCAGCTCTATCTGGCGCACGCCCACCGGCACGGGATCGTCGCGGTCACCGAGGACCGTGACGGCGTGATCGCGCTCCTGCCCCCGGACGCGCCGGAGCCCGAGGACGAGGCCGTCGAGCAGATCGTGGCCCTGCACGGTGACCGCATCGGGAGGCTGGGCGACGGATCACCGCCGCACGACGGGTGGACCCTGGAGACCCTCGGCGTGCGCCCCGCCGCGCAGGGCAGACGACTCGGTAGCGCCCTGCTCGTGTTCGCGCTCACCGAGGCGGGGCGTCGAGGCGCCCGCGCCGTTCGGTTGGAGACCTCGGACGAGCGGAACGTGCGACTGTACGAGCGGCACGGGTTCCACGTGACCGGACGCCGCGAGCACCCGGACGGACCGCCCGTCTGGGACATGGAGGTCGACGACATGGAGGCCCACACCCGCACCTCCTGACCGCTCGCCCACTGCTGCCGGGGAGGCCACCGGGAGGCCGATCGGCTGACGACGGGGAGGCGGAGCCGCGACGGTGGGGGATGGGGCGGTGACGTAGGTTCTACGTCGTGACCGGCTACTGCGACCCGATGGCGCAGTGGCGCGCGGTGGCGGTGGTGCTCGCGTCCGTGCTCACCGCCACGGTCGCGCACACCGCTGCCGGGGGCTCGACGCCCGGCCCGGGTGGGTGGGCCGTCGTGTTCCTGTGCCT
>NZ_JAALDX010000296.1 GCF_014145095.1 Dietzia sp. SLG310A2-38A2
GGCCGCGAGCGGGGCGAGGGCGCCGTGGCGGCGCCCCACCGCGGTACGCACGGGTTCGCAGACCACGATGTCGGCGAGGGCCTCCGCCATGCGGGACCTCATCGACTCACTCCACCATCATCCGGACGGTCTCGGCGACGACCGCCGGACGGTCGGAGCCCTCGACCTCCACGGTCACCAGACTGTTGAGCTGAACCCCTGAGGACTTGCGCTGGAGCGAGGTGAGCTCGATCCCCGCCCGGATGCGGGACCCCACCGGAACCGGTGCCGGGAACCGGACCTTGTCGACGCCGTAGTTGATCATCATCCGGAACCCCCGGATCTCCATCACCTCTGCTCCCAGCACCGGCAGGAGGGAAAGGGTCAGGTACCCGTGGGCGATGGTGGCGCCGTACGGCCCCTGCGCCGCGCGGACCGGGTCGACGTGGATCCACTGGTGGTCGCCGGTCGCCTCGGCGAACGCGTCGATACGGTCCTGGGTGATCTCCATCCACTCGCTGTACCCCACGTGCCGGCCGAGCTCGGCCTCGAGCTGCTCCAGTCCCTCGAACACCCTCATGACAGTCCTCCTCGCTGCACCAGTTGCGATGCGATGACGTTGCGCTGGATCTCATTGGTCCCCTCGCCCACGATCATGAGCGGGGCATCGCGGAAGTACCGCTCAATGTCGTACTCCGTGGAATACCCGTAGCCGCCGTGGATCCGGACCGCGTCGAGCGCGATCTCCATGCCGACCTCGGAGGCGAAGAGCTTGGCCATCCCCGCCTCCATGTCGCAGCGCTCGCCGGCCTCGGAACGCTCGGCGGCGTGGAGCGTGAGCTGGCGCGCGGCGGAGAGCTTGGTGGCCATGTTGGCCAGGTGATGACCGATGGCCTGGTGCTTCCAGATGGGTTGTCCGAAGGACTCGCGCTGCTGTGCATACGCGAGGGAGTCCTCGAGCGCGGCCGCCGCGACGCCGAGCGCGCGGCCGGCCACCTGGATCCGGCCGGTCTCCAGGCCCTTCATCATCTGGGCGAAGCCACGTCCGGGCTCGCCGCCCAGCACCTGCGTGGCGGGCGTGCGATAACCGTCGAAGGCCAGCTCGCACGTCTCGACGCCCTTGTACCCGAGCTTGGACAGGTCCTCGGAGACCGTGAGTCCGGGCCCGTGCTCGACCAGGACGATCGAGATCCCCCTGTGCGTGGGCGTGGCCGACGGGTCTGTCTTGCACAGCAGGGCGATGAGCCCGGAGCGTCGCGCGTTGGAGATCCACGTCTTGGCCCCGGTGATCACGAGCTCGTCGCCCTCGGTCTTCGCGGTGGTGGTCATCCCCTGGAGGTCCGAACCCCCACCGGGTTCCGTGAGCGCCATGGTCGCCCGGATCTCGCCGGTCGCCATCCGGGGGAGATAGGTGGCCTTCTGCTCCTCGGTTCCGAACTCGGTGAGGAGTTTTGCCACCACCGTGTGCCCGCCCATGGCGCCCGCGAGGGACATCCAGCCGCGGGCGAGCTCCTCGGTGACGCGCACGTAGCAGGGCATCGAGACCGGCATCCCGCCGAACTCCTCGGGGACGGCCAGGCCGTAGATCCCGATCTGCTTCATCTGCTCGATCCAGCGTTCCGGGTATTCGTTCGCGTGCTCCATCTCGCGCACGGAGGGCTTGACCTCGCGGTCGATGAACCGGCGCACGGTCGCGACCAGGTAGGCCTCGTCGTCGTTCAGGTCCGGCACCGGTGACACCTCGTCGTCGTCTCCACCCGCCCGTCAGGCGGGGTTCGGGACCCATCGTCGCAACCCACCAGGCAATAGTCAATAATCATGCGCATGGTTTGGCTAGGATGCCGGATATGGACAGTCTCGACGCCTTATCCGTCGGCGGACCCTACTTCGACCAGTTGGCGGTGGGTCAGGTCGTCGTCGACGCCCCGTCCGTCACCCTGACCGAGGGGCTCGCCGCCGCACACCAGGCGATCCTCGGTGACCGCCTGCGTCTCCCCCTGGACCATCGTCTCGCCCACGCCGTCACCGGCGGCACGGTGGCCCACCCCGGCCTGGTCATCGACGTGGCGATCGGGCAGTCCACCGTCGTCACCCAGCGCGTCAGGGCCAACCTCTTCTACCGTGGCCTGCGTCTGCTCACCGCACCCCGGATCGGCGACACCCTGGCCACCCGGACGGAGGTCGTGGGGCTCAAGACCACCAGCCACTCACCGGGCCGCGCCCCCACCGGGCTCGCCGCGCTCCGCATGACCACCACCGACCAGGATGGACGAACCGTCCTGGACTTCCACCGATGCGCCATGCTGCCACTGACTCCGGGCGTCGACCCGGCGTCGTGCACCCACGCCGACGACCTGACGACAGTCGGGTCCGACACCACCGGGTCGTGGGTGGCACCCGAAGGCTGGGACCTGGCCGCCTACCGCGCCGCGGTCCCCGGCGCCGGTGACCCCCTCCCCGCCGAGGGCACCGTCCTGCGCCCGGGCGCCGACGTGGTCTCGAGCGCCCCGGAGTTGGCCCGGCTCACCCTGAACATCGCGCAGACCCACCACGACGCCCGCGTCTCGGGCGCCGGCCGGCTGGTCTACGGCGGCCACACCATCGGTTTGGCATTGGCGCAGGCCACGCGCGCACTGCCGACGATGCTCACCGTGCTCGGCTGGCACTCGTGCGAGCACGTGGGCCCGGTCCGCGAGGGCGACACCCTGAGCAGCGAGCTCATGGTGGGAGCCGCGATCGACCTCGCGGACGGGGGGACGGCGCTCGACCTCCGGTCGCTCGTCACCGCCCACCGGGTGGACGGTGACGCTCCCGTCCTGGACTGGTCGTACACCGTCCTCATGCCCGGAAGAGCGGATCGGGGATAATGGTTGTCATGAGTTCAGGAGGCGGCACGCGCCCGCGGGTCGGCCGCCCCAAGAAGACGGCGCTCCTGGTGGCCCAGCAGATCGTCGAGGACATCTCCCGGCGCGGGAACACCGTCGGCGACCGGCTGCCGCCGGAGCACCTCATGCTCGAGCAGTACGGGGTCGGTCGCGGGACGCTCCGGGAGTCACTGCGCTACCTGGAGTTGCAGGGCGTCATCATGCTCAAGCCCGGCCCGGGTGGCGGGCCCATCGTGCAGCAACCGGACGGGGGGACGCTGGCCGCCACGTTGAGCCTGCTCCTGCAGTTCGAGAACGCCCCGTTCTCCACGATCGTCGAGGCCCGCACGGCGTTGGAACCCAGCATCTCCCGTCTGGCCACCTCGCGGATCGACGACGCCGGACTGGCCGGACTCGCCGAGAACCTCCGCCAGGCCCGGGAACAGCTGGGCGACCAGGCGGCGTTCTCGGCGCACTCCGAGCGATTCCACGAGCTGATCGCCTGGAGCTCCGGGAACGCGCTCTTCGGCTACCTCTTCGATGCGCTGAGCGGCCTGATCGCCGGCGCCTCGATGGGCATCACCTACCCCAGGCGGCAGCGCGAGTTGACCTGCGACATCCATGAGGAGATCTACGCCGCGATCGCCGACCGGGACGGCGACACCGCGTCCCGGCTGATGTCGGTCCACATCCACGAGCACACCACGTACCTGGAGAAGCGGTTCCACAGCGCGCTCGCGCGGCCGATCCGGTGGGACCTCGACGGGTGACCCGGGGCCCCGGGCCGTCCCCGTCCGCGGCGGGTCAGATGTGGCGACCACCGGTGATCTCGAGGACCGTACCGGTCATGTAACCCGACATGTCGCTGGCCAGGAACAGCACGACCTGCGCGACCTCGGAGGGCTCGCCGGCCCGGCCCATGGGGATCTCGGACATCTTCTCGTCCCACACGTGTTGCGGCATCGCCAGGGTCATGGCGGTACGGATGAGACCGGGCTGGATGGCGTTGACGCGCACGTTCTTGAACGCGACCTCCTTGGCGGCGGCCTTGGTCAGTCCGACGATCCCCGCCTTGGCGGCGGAGTAGTTCGTCTGACCCTTCAGCCCGACCTTGCCGGAGATGGAGGAGACGTTGACGATCGCCCCTCCCCCATGTTGGCGCATCCGTCCGGCGGCCGCGCGGGTGCCGTTCCACGTGCCCTTGAGGTGGATCGCGATGATGTCGTCGAACTGCTGCTCGGTCATCGTGCGCATCGTGGCGTCGCGGGTGACACCGGCGTTGTTGACGAACACCCCGAGCGGGCCGAACGCCTCCTCGGCCACGTCGATCAGGTGCTCGATCGCCGCCCCGTCACGCACGTCGCAGTTCACGTAGCGGGCATTGTCCTCACCGCCCAGCTCGGTGACCGCGGCCGCACCCGCCTCGTCGTCGATGTCCCCGATCACGACGCGCGCACCGCTGTCGATGAACGTCCGCGCGATCTCCAACCCGATCCCGCGCGCGGCTCCGGTGACGACCGCGGTCCTACCCTCTAGAAGTCCCATGACGTGTGTCCTCTCCTCGTGCCTGCCCGGCCAGTTCGGCCAGGATCGCGTCGGTGTGTTGGCCCAGTGCCGGCACGGGCCCCATCGGTAGCTCTACGTCTGCGTAGGTGATCGGCGGGAGCAGACCGCGGACGGGTCCGGCAGGGGTGTCGAGCTCCCGCCACCGGTCCCGCGCCTCGAGCTGCGGGTGGTCGACCAACCCGGCGACGTCGTTGAACCGGGCCGCCGGGACGCCGGCGTCGTCGAGCCTCTCGGCCAGATCCGCCGAGGCGTACCCCCTGGTCAGGGAGCCGATCATCGCGTCCACCTCGGCCCTGCGGGCGACGCGGGCGATGTTGGTGGCGTACCGCTCGTCGTCGACGAGATCCGGCCGGTCCAAGACGTCGCGGACCAGCGCCGCCCACCCGCGGTCGTTCTGCACCCCGATGAGCACCCGGCCGTCCCTGGTGGGAAAAGCATCGTACGGGCAGATCGAGGCGTGCGACAGCCCCATGCGTCCGACCTGCCGGTCCGCGTACATCCGGATGTACATGGGGTGCCCCATCCACTCGGCTGTCGCCTCGAACATCGACACCTCGATCGTGGCGCCGCGCCCGGTCCGCTCCCGACGGAACAACGCCGACTGGATGGCCGACAGCGCGTACATCCCGGTGGCGATGTCGGAGACGGGCACGCCGGTCTTGGTGGCGGTCTCGGGGGTGCCGGTGATCGAGCACAACCCCGACTCGGCCTGGACGAGCATGTCGTAGGCCTTGCGGCCGGAGTACGGTCCCGCCTCGCCGTACCCGGAGAGGGTGACGACGACGAGCTCGTCCTTCCGCGACCGGAGCGCAGCGGCTCCCAGTCCCAACCGCTCCATCGCCCCGGGCGCCAGGTTGCTCAGGACCACGTCCGCACGGTCGGCCAGTTCGAGCGCGACCCGCAGTCCGTCGGCCGAGGAAAGGTCGAGCTCGATCGACTCCTTGCCCCTGTTGAGCCACACGAAGTGCGAGGCCAGGCCGTGAACGGTGTCGTCGTAGGACCGGGCGAAGTCGCCCTCCCCCGGCCGCTCGATCTTGATGACGCGGGCGCCGAGGTCCGCGAGGTGACGGGTGGCCAACGGGCCGGCGACGGCCTGCTCGACCGCCACCACCGTGATCCCCTCGAGAGGGAGCGGCCCGTCTCCCGTCATCGTGCGGTGGCCTCGCGTGTCGCACCACGCATGAGGCCGCCACCGATGATCAACCTCTGGATCTCGCTCGTCCCCTCGTAGAGGCGCAACAGACGGATGTCCCGGTAGATCCGCTCGACCGCGACGCCCCGCATGTACCCGGTGCCGCCGTGGATCTGGACGGCCAGGTCGGCGACCTTCCCCGCCATCTCCGTGCAGTAGAGCTTGGCGACGGACGGGGCGATCCTGCGGTCCTCTCCCGAGACGTACTTGGCCGCGACCTCGCGGACCAGGGCCTGTCCCGCCATCACCCCGACCTGCTGGTCGGCGAGCATGGCCTGGACCAACTGGAAATCACCGACGGCCGTCCCCCCCTGCGTGGTGGTGGCCGCATGAGCCAGAGACTCGTCGAGAGCCCTTTTCGCGGATCCCACGGCGACGGCGGCGATGTGGATTCGCCCGCGGGCCAGGGACGTCATCGCCGCGCGATACCCGGCGTCCTCGTCGCCGCCCACGAGTGCCGACGCCGGGACGCGGACACCACTGAAGTCCACCTCGGAGGTCGGGGCACCCTCTTGTCCCATCTTCCGGTCCTTCGGCCCCACCGTGACCCCTGGCGCGTCGGCGGGGACGAGGAACACCGCGATCCCCGTCCCACTCTCGTCTGCGGGACGGGTCCGGGCGAACACCACGAACAGGTCAGCCACCGGGGCGTTGGTGATGAAGCGCTTGGTGCCGTCGATGATCCAGCCCCCGCCCTCGTCACCGTCGCGGATGGCCCTGGTCGTCAGCCCGGCGGGATTGGACCCCGCCCCGTCCTCGGTCAGAGCGAAGGAGGCAATGACCTCGCCGGACGCGATCCGCTCCAACCACTCGGTCTTCTGCTCGTCGGTGCCGAAGTTCACCAGGACCTGCCCGGCGATGCCGTTGTTGGTGCCGAACAGCGACCGCATGGCCAGGCTGGTGTATCCGAACTCCATCGCCAACTCGACGTCCTGGGTCAGGTCCAACCCCAGACCACCCCACTGCTGCGGGATCGCGTATCCGAACATCCCCATCTCGGCCAGCCCGGCCCGGATCTCGTCCGGCACGGCATCGGTGTCCGCGATCTCCCGCTCACGGGGCACCACCATCGTCCGGATGAAGTCACGGGTCGTGGCGAGGATGGCCTCGAAGTCCTCCGCGTCGACCTCGGAGCCCGCCTGGTTCGCCTGCACGCTCATGCCTGTGTCCTTAGTCGTCCGTGGTGGCCCTCGCGGAACCACGATCCGGTGAAGTATGCTTCAAACTATTATCATCAATTACGGGGCGGGGCAACAGCCGCCGCCGGACCCCGGGAGCTACCGATGACCGACTCCAGCGAGTCCCGACCGCTCAGCGGCATCCGCGTGGTCGAACTCTCCAGCTTTGTGGCCTCCCCCCTGTGCGGGCTCACGCTCGCGCAGCTCGGCGCCGAGGTCGTCCGGGTCGACCCGGTGGGCGGCGCGGCAGACGTGCACCGCTGGCCGCTCGCCCCGGAGGGCGCCTCGATCTACTGGGCCGGCCTC
>NZ_JAALDX010000297.1 GCF_014145095.1 Dietzia sp. SLG310A2-38A2
TGCAACAACCGTATGAAACCGCCCTCGGCGGATGTGTTCGGAACGCTCTTCTCGTGCAGGGGCCGGGCTCGTGCAGGGGCCGGGCTCGCGCGGCGGCCGGACCTCAGTCGCGGGCGCGCGTGGGGAGCACCATGCCGAGCACCCAGTTGACCAGTCCGATCACGATCGCCCCGAAGAACGCCGCCCAGAACCCGCTCACCACGTACTGCGCGCCGAAGGGCTGGAACGTGGTGGTAATCCAGCCGGTGAGCATAAGCATCAGCGCGTTGACCACCAGCAGGAACAGCCCCAGCGTGAGGATCGTCAGCGGCAGCGACAGCAGCTGCACGATCGGCTTGATCACCGCGTTGACCAGCGTGAACACCACGGCCACGATGAGCAGCGCCGCGATGGTCGGCACACTCACCTCGGTGTCCGCGGTGCCGGAGGCCATGCCGGCGTCCGCGGCGGGTTCGTACAGGGTGATCCCCGGCACGATCACAGTTGCCACCCACAGGGCGACGGCGTTGACTATCAGTCCCAGTACCAGTGCCATGTCCGGTCAGCTCCCCACGTAGGAATCGGCCACATCGAGTGCGCGGTCGAAGATGTCGAGTCCCGCATTGGCCTCGTCCGCCGTGATGATGCAGGGCGGAACGATGTGGAATCGGTTGTAGTTCATGAACAACAGCACGCCGTCGGACTTCGCGGCGGCGAAGGTCCTGGCCATGGCCTCCGAACTCCCACCGTAGGGGGCGAGGGGCTCGCGTGTCTCGCGGTCGGCCACCATCTCCACGGCCCAGAACACTCCCAGGCCGCGGACCTCGCCGATCGACGGGTGCTTCTCGGCGAGCTCGCGCAGGCGCGGGCCGATCACGTCCTCGCCGATCGTGCGGGCGTTCTCGACGATCTTCTCGTCCCTCATCAGGTTGATCGTGGCCACCACGGAAGCGCAGGCCAGGGGGTGTCCGGCGTAGGTCAGGCCGCCGGTGTAGGGGGTGGTCTCGAAAGAGGCGGCGATCCGGTCGTGGAGGATCACCCCGCCGAGCGGGACGTAGCCGGAGTTGGAGCCCTTGGCAAAGGTGATGAGGTCGGGCGCCCAGTCGTCGTCGCCGGAGCGGAAGTTGTCCAGGGCCAGCCAGGCGCCGGTGCGGCCGAAGCCGGACATGACCTCGTCGCAGATCATGACGATCCCGTACTTGTCGCAGATCTCGCGCACGCCGCGCAGGTAGTCGGCCGGCGGCACCATGATCCCGACGGTGCCGGGCACCGATTCGATGATCAGGGCGGCGAAGTGGTCCGGGCCCTCGAGCGCGATGAGCGAGTCCAGGTGCTCGAGCGCGCGGTCGCACTCCTGCTTCTCGTTCTCCGCATAGAACTGCGAGCGGTACAGGTAGGGCGCGTGGAAGTGCACGGCGCCGGTGTTGCCGTGGTCGTTGGCCCAGCGGCGGGCGTCGCCGGTGAGGTTCATCGAGGTGGTGGTGGCGCCGTGGTAGCTGCGGAACGCCGAGAGGGTCTTGTGGCGGCCGGTGTGGCGGCGCGCCATGCGGACGGCGTGCTCGACGGCCTCGGTGCCGGCGTTGGTGAAGAACACGCGGTTCATGCCGGCGGGCGCGACCTCGGCGACCAGCCGGGCGGCCTCGGCGCGGGCGGCGTTGGCGTGCGCGGGGTTGATGGTGCACAGCTCGGCGGCCTGGTCCTGGATGGCCTTGACCACCACGGGGTGCTGGTGGCCGATGTTGGTGTTGACCAGCTGGGAGGTGAAGTCGAGCAGGCGGTTTCCGTCGCCGTCGGTCAGGTGGCAGCCCTCTGCGGCGGTGAC
>NZ_JAALDX010000298.1 GCF_014145095.1 Dietzia sp. SLG310A2-38A2
GGGCGCGCGGGGTTGTGGCCACCGCGCCGAGTACCCGGCCTGTTCGACGGTGTCCAGCAGGAGTTGTGACTCCACGCCGGGGGCGTACTCCACGCGCGCCTTCTCGGTGGCGTAGTTGACCTCGGCGGTCACCCCGTCGAGCTTGTTGAGCTTGCGCTCGATGCGGTTCGCGCACGAGGCGCAGGTCATGCCCTCGATCTGGAGGTCGACGAAGGTAGTGGCCGGCTCGCTGGCGATGCGGGTGTCAGTCATATCCGGTCAGCTCATTCCGCGGCGTCGAGTGTGTACCCGGCCTCGTCCACGGCCGCGCGGACGAGCGCGGGGTCGACGGGGTGGGGGGAGACGACGACGAGGCGGCCCGACTCCAGGTCGACCTCTACAGCGTGGACGCCGGGGATCTCGGAGACCTCTTCCTTGACGGAGACGACGCAGTGGCCGCAGGTCATCCCGGAGACGGTGAAGGTGGCGGTGTCGGTCATGGGGTTCTCCTCGAGTGGTCGGTGTGGCGATGGGTGGAGTGCGGCCCGGATGAGCGGGCTACGACTTGACCAGTCGCGCGATGGCCGCGTTGGCCTCGGCGAGCTTGGCCTGCGCCTCCGGGCCGCCGTGCTCGATCGCGCCGGCCACACAATGGCCCAGGTGCTCCTCGAGCAGGTTGAGCGAGAGCGACTGCAGGGCCCGGGTCATGGCGGAGACCTGCGTGAGGATGTCGATGCAGTACTTGTCCTCCTCGACCATCTTCTGCAGACCGCGGGCCTGCCCCTCGATACGGCGCAGCCGCTTGAGGTGGTCGTCCTTGTTCGGGGCGTATCCGTGCTCGGCCATGAACCATACGGTACCCCCCTAGGGTATCCATTTCAAGGCACACGAATCCCCGGCCACCGAATCCCCGGCCGGGGAACAGCCGCGGCTCAGGGCTGCCGGTCGGGCTTCAGGCCGTGTTCGATCCCCCAGGCCACCGCCTGGGCACGCGTGCTCACACCCATTTTCCGGTAGGCGGCGCGGATGTAGGTCTTGACCGTGTTGCCCGACAAATAGCACCTGTCGCCGATCTCCCGGTTCGACATGCCCTGCACGATCAGGCCCACCATCTCGGCTTCACGGGCGGAGAGGCCCGCCTCCTTGGCGGGCCAGTCGTTGGCCCCCGTGGCGGATTGTCCCGGCCCCACCATCGTCACGATGCGCCCCGCCGCGATCTCCTCTATCCCCCGGACCAACTCCGGAGCGGTCAGGGACTTGGACAGGAACCCGTTCGCCCCCAACGCCAGACTGTCGTCGACGGCAGCCTGGTCCGCAGCGAAGGAGTAGACCGCGACCGCACCGATCGACGGGTCCTGACGCAACGCGGCCAGACGGGCGTGCTTGCCCACCGGCGCGGCGAACGTGTCGTACAGGGCCACGTCCACTATGGACGAGCCCTTGGAGACCGCGCGCTTCTCCACGACCTCGATGCGGTCGGCGTACTCCGAGAGGATGGCATTCACCCCGGCTACGACGACGAGGTAGTCGTTGACCACTGTCACCCTGACCGGCATGAACAAACCCTAGCAATGATCCCCCCGACCTCCAGAATGTGCCATTACACCCCTGGGGGTGTGGTCGCGAGCGTTTCATACAGCGGATGATGGGCCGTTGTTCCGCGCACTGTCTTTCGAATCGTCGCCGACCCGAGAGTGGGATGATCACTTGGCTGAGACCGCCTCGACCGCAGTGGACGATCGATGGGCATGGGCCGACCGCGGCAACTGCGTGGGCCACCAGGACCTGTTCTACAACGACGACCATGACCTCAAGGGCACGAGGCGGAAGAACGAGGAACTCGCCAAGCAGCTCTGCGTGCAGTGCCCGGTGCTCGACCAGTGCCGCCGCTACGCCATCGAGGAGCGGGAACTCTACGGCGTCTGGGGCGGCATGACCGAGTTGGAGCGACACAAGGTGGCTGGTCGGCTGCGCACCGGCTGACCTCAGCGGACGCGGGCCACGGCGAAGCCGTCCCAGCCCTTGGCGCCCACCGTCTGCAGGGCGGTCGCCTCCAGTCGCGGGTGGCCGCCGAGCAGCGCCAGCACCTCTCGACTGCCGAGTACCCCGGGATCATCGGAGTCCGCGTCAGCGACCGCGCCGTGGCGCACGACGTTGTCCACCACGATCACGCTGCCCGGACGCGTCAACTGCAACGCGAGCTCGACATAGCCCGGATTGCCGGGCTTGTCGGCGTCGATGAACACCAGGTCGAACGACTCTGTGCCCGAGTCGATCAGCGCTCGCGCCGAGTCCGCGGCCGGGCCCACGAGCACCTCCACGCGATCGGCCACCCCGGCCCGTCCGAGGTTCTCCCGCGCGACCTCGGCATGCTGCGGGTCGATTTCCAGAGTGACCACCTCGCCGTCGTCACCCAGGGCGCGGGCGACGCTCGCCGCGCTGTACCCGCCGAGCGTCCCGAACTCCAGGACGCGCCGCGCGCCGATCATCCGGCTCAGCAGCGCCAGGAACTGCGCCTGGGCGGCGGAGACCTCGATCGCGGGTAGACCCGCCGCCGCGGTGGCCTCGCGCACCCCCCGCAACACCTCATCCTCGAGGCCCAGCGCCTCGTCGAAGAACGCGTCGACCTCCGCCCATCGGGGGTCACGGTCAGTGGCGTCGGCCCGGGCGGGCATGTGATCGGTCATGACCCCGACGGTAGCTCCGGGAGGGTGCCCGACCCACGCGGGAGGGCCGCGTCTTAGACTCCGTTCATCAGTGATTCACGACACCTTAAGTCCGGGGGGACCGTGTTACTTCGTCGAACCGCGATGCGTGCTGCCGCATTCGCCACCGCTCTGGCAACCACCATCGGCGGCGGGGCCATGCTCGCCCCGGTCGCCACCGCACAGGGCTCGTCAAACGACCCTGCTCCGGCGTTCTACCAACCGCCGGCCGAGCTGCCCGCGGGCGCGGGTGCGCTCGTCAAGGCCGAGGTGTTCCCGCTCGCCGGTGCGATCCCTCCGATCCCGGGGGCGGAGTTCGTCTCGGACGGCGCCGGCCCGATCTCGACCGACGCCCAGCGGATCATGTACACCTCCGTGGGATCGAGGAACCAGCCGATCGCCGTGACCGGGACCTATCTCCAGCCCCGTGCGCCGTGGACCGGCCCGGGGACGCGGCCGCTCGCGGTGCTCGCGCCGGGCACCCAGGGCCAGGC
>NZ_JAALDX010000299.1 GCF_014145095.1 Dietzia sp. SLG310A2-38A2
GCTCGTGGATCTCGTCGTGGAGGCGGCCGCCGTCTCGGGTGCTCGCTCGGAGCGCTCGTCATGGTGGTCCTGTTGGTACTGGGGATCGGTTGGTGGATCGGTGACCGGGGGCTGCCGACAGGCCCCGACGGCCCGCTGCCCGGCCCGGGCGAACCGGAGCTGACCCAGCCCGCGGACTGCCCCGACGTGCAGATGATCGCCGTGCCGGGGACCTGGGAGAGCAGCCCGACCGACGATCCGTATGCGCCGTCGTTCCTGCCCAACGCCCTGCTCAGGACGATCACGGACCCGCTGGGGGAGCAGTACCCCACCGAACGCCTGGAGGTGTTCACGGTCCCGTACGTGGCACAGTTCCGGAACCCGCAGCGCCCCGACGAGATCACCTACGACCAGAGCCGGGCCGAGGGCACGGATCGCGCGCGCGCCGAGTTGGTGGCGGTCCACGACCGCTGCCCGTACACCTCCTACATCCTGCTCGGCTTCTCCCAGGGGGCGGTGATCGCCGGCGATCTCACCAGCGAGATCGGCACCGGCAACGGGCCGGTCCCGGCGGAGCTCGTCCGGGGTTCGGTCCTCATCGCCGACGGGCGGCGCCTGCCCGGAGAGGGCCAGTCCCCGGGGTTGTCGCCGGGAACCGGTCAGGGGATGGAGATCTCGCTCCAGCCGGTGACGGGCTTCACCCAGCTCATCGCGGGTGCCACCATGACGGGTCCCCGGCCCGGCGGCTTCGGGGCGCTCGCCGACCGGACCGCGCAGATCTGTGACTCCCGGGACCTCATCTGCAACGCCCCGATCAACGTCGTGGACGGGGCGGCCCGGTTCCAGGAGTTCGTCGCCAACAACGCCATCCACGCCATGTACGCGACCAACCCGGACGTCGTCATGGGAACCACGGTTCCGGAGTGGACCATCGGACACGTGCGCGAACTCGTCGACGCGGCACCGGAGATCGCCCACGACTGACGACCCGACCGAGTACCGTGCATGGGCGCGACACGCCTGGCCGGGTCGGGGATTCGGAGTTCGGATGTGCGCCGGGGCACGCTGTAAGATCGACCAAGCTTGTCGCCCGGTATGTCCGAGGTCGGCGACGTCGACCATCCAGTCATCGGTTCGGAACGGAGCAACGTGGAGTTCGAGCAGTACCACGACGCCAGCGGGGCGATCGTCATCCCTGATCGCACCACCCTGGTCGACTTCGTCGAATCCAACGTCTCCGCAGCACGCCGGGACCCCGCGGCGGACGGGCTGATCTACCGCTACATCGACTACTCGTCGTCGAGGCAGGGCGAGGTCGACGAGCTGTCGTGGTCGGACTTCGGTGACCGGCTCTACGCCATCGCCGCACGGCTGCAGCAGGTGGCGGAGCGGGGCGACCGCGTGGCCATCCTCGCGCCCCAGGGGCTCGACTACATCGTCTCCTTCTTCGCGGCCATCCACGCCGGCCTCACCGCCGTCCCGTTGTTCGATCCGGACGAACCCGGTCACCACGACCGACTCCACGCGGTCCTCGGGGACTGCACGCCGTCCGTCATCCTCACCTCCACCGAATCGGCGGCGGGGGTCCGCAAGCTCTTCCGCGACCTGCCCGCCCGGGAGCGGCCCCGCACCGTCGCCGTCGACGCGATCCCGGCCGAGCTGGGCTCGGGCTGGTCACGGCCCGACCTGGGTGCGGACGACATCGCCTACCTGCAGTACACCTCCGGTTCGACCCGCGTGCCCGCGGGCGTGGAGATCACGCACCGCAACGTCGTCACCAACGTCATGCAGCTCTTCGACGGACTGGGTCTGACCCGGGCCTCCCGCGGCGTCACCTGGCTGCCGCTGTTCCACGACATGGGCCTGCTCACCGTGATCCTGCCCGCGATGGGCGGCGCCACCATCACCGTGATGAGCCCCAGGGCCTTCGTCCAGCGTCCCGGTCGCTGGGTCACCCAGCTCGGCGCCATGTCGGACGGCGACGGGGTGTTCGCCGCCGCACCCAACTTCGCGTTCGAGCACGCGGCCCGCCGTGGCCTGCCCCGGGAGGGCGAGTCGCTCGACCTCTCGGGCGTCACCAGCATCATCAACGGTTCCGAGCCCGTCACCCCGGCCTCGATGCGCGCGTTCAACGAGGCGTTCGCCCCGTACGGGCTGGCGCCGACCGCCATCAAGCCCTCCTACGGAATGGCGGAGGCGACACTCTTCGTCTCCTCGCCCCGGAAGGACGACGAGGCGATCGTCATCCACGTGGACCGGGAGGACCTCAACAAGGGCGTCATGACAGTCCTGGACCCCGATGCGGTGGAGGGCAACGAGGACGCCATCCCGCAGGTGGCGTGCGGGTACGTGGCGCCCAGCCAGTGGGCGGTCATCGTCGAGCCGGGTGTCGACGGGTCGACGGGCGAGCACGACGGCACCGGCCGCGAACTGCCCGAGGGGCGGGTCGGGGAGATCTGGCTGTACGGCACCAACGTCGGGCGCGCCTACTGGGGTCGACCGGAGGAGTCCGAGGCCACCTTCGGGAACACGCTCTCGGAGCAGCTTCCGGAGAACTCGAGGACGGTGCGCGAGTTCGGCACCGTCCCAGGCGACGCGCGGTGGCTCCGGACGGGCGACTACGGCGCCTACGTGGACGGCCAGCTGTACATCACCGGGCGCGTCAAGGACCTGGTGATCGTCGCCGGACGCAACCACTACCCGCAGGATCTCGAGAACACGGCCCAGGACGCCTCCGCCTCGTTGCGACCGGGTTTCGTGGCCGCGTTCTCCGTGCCGGCCAACCAGCTCCCGATCGACGCCCGTAACGGGGCCGTGATCCCCACCGATGACTCCTCGGAGACTCTCGTGGTGGTGGGTGAGCGTGCCCCCGGCGCGGGCAAGGCGGATCCCGGACCCATCGCGGACGCTGTCCGCTCGGCGATCTCGGCGAGGCACGGTGTCACGGCCCAGGACGTGATCCTGGTCCCCGCCGGGTCCATCCCCCGCACCTCCAGCGGCAAGATCGCCCGCCGCGCCTGCAAGACCGCCTACGTCGACGGGACGCTGCGGGGAGGCCACCAGCAGACGGCCTTCCCCGACGAGCCGGCGGAGTAGTCCCCGGGCCGCGTCACGGCACCACCAGTGCGCGGCGGAGACGGGCGAGCACACCGGACGAGACCCGATCGAAAGGCGATCCCCACGATGGCACAGAGCGAGATGACGGTAGTAGAGCTCCGCGACTGGTTGCGGGGTTGGGTCTCCCGTGCCACCGGGCTCGACGTCGCCAAGGTGACCGACGACCGCTCCCTCGAGGAGTTCGGGCTGTCCTCCCGCGACGCCGTGACGCTGTCGGCGGATCTCGAGGACCTGCTCGGTCGTCCCCTGGACGCCACGGTGGCCTACCAGCACCCCACCATCGCCTCACTCGCCGAGTACGTGGTCAACGGGCCGGCCGACATCGACGAGCCCGGCGACCTCCACACCTTCCGCCACCGTGGGGCCGGCATGGAGTTCGACGTCGCCGTGATCGGGTTCGCCACCCGATTCCCGGGGGGCGCGGACTCCCCCGAGGCCACGTGGGACCTGCTGTCCGAGGGCCGGGACGCCACCAGCCCGCGTCCGGCGACCCGCTGGGCCGAGTGGGCGGGTGACGCCTACGTCCAGCAGGTCCTGGCCGAGGCCCCGGACCGGGGCGGGTGGCTCGACGACTCCGAGGTGCGGGACTTCGACGCGGAGTTCTTCGGCATGAGTCCCCGCGAGGCGGAGATGGTGGACCCGCAGCAGCGGCTCGCGCTCGAACTCACCTGGGAGGCACTGGAGCACGCGCACCTGCCCGCGAGCAACCTCAAGGGCCACGAGGTGGGTGTGTTCATCGGCTCGTCGTCCAGCGACTACCAGGTGTTCCTGACCTCCGACTCCGCCGCCGCCTCCCCGTACGCGGTCACGGGCGCCTCCAACTCGATCATCTCGAACCGGGTGTCGTACACGTTCGACTTCCGAGGCCCCTCGATGACCCTGGACACCGCGTGCTCGACCTCGCTGGTCGCGATCCACGAGGCCGTCAACTCACTGCGACTGCACGAGTCGGACCTGGCCGTGGCCGGTGGCGTCAACATGATGCTGGCGCCCGCCGCCACCATGGGTTTCGCCAAGACCGGGGCCGCACTCAGCCCGGACGGGCGTATCAAGGCCTTTTCCTCCGACGCCAACGGCATCTGCCGCGCGGAGGGTGGGGGACTGTTCATTCTGAAGCGCCTGTCCGAGGCCGAACGGGACGGGGACGTGGTCCTCGCCGTCATCAAGGGGTCCGCCGTCAACTCCGACGGTCGCTCCAACGGGATGACCGCTCCCAACCCGGACGCCCAGGTGGCGGTGCTGCGCCAGGCGTACGCCGACGCCGGAGTGGATCCGAAGGACGTCGACTACATCGAGGCCCACGGCACGGGCACCATCCTCGGTGACCCCATCGAGGCCACCGCGATCGGACAGGTGCTCGGCCGCGGCCGCGACGCCGATCGGCCGACCCTGCTGGGCTCGGCCAAGACCAACTTCGGGCACATGGAGTCTGCGGCCGGGGCCGCGGGCCTGGCCAAGATCATCCTGGGGATTGGGCACGACTCGCTCCCGCCCACCCTCAACTTCGTCGGACCCAACCCCTACATCGACTTCGACGCCGCCAGGCTGAGCGTCGTCACGGAGAACCGGCCGTGGCCGCGCTACAGCGGCCGGGCGCTGGCCGGTGTCTCCGGATTCGGCTTCGGTGGGACCAACGCCCACGTCGTGGTGGCCGAGTACCAGCCCGCCCCGGTCCGGGCCGCCCAGACGCCGACCGGAGCGCATGAGACCGGAGCGCAGGAGACCGTCGCGCCGGACACAGACACGTCGGGGACCCACGCATCCGAGGCCACGGCGTCCGAGGCCGCACCGCAGGACGA
>NZ_JAALDX010000300.1 GCF_014145095.1 Dietzia sp. SLG310A2-38A2
AGTCGATCAACTATCAACTCCGAAAGATTGTTAGGGACGCCTTTCGGAAAGCAGGGTTCTGATGATCGGGTAGCGCGAGTATGAGCATCGGATAGCGGTGGGCGGCGTCGTGTGCTGGTCTCGGCTTCACGCGTGGCAACCAGGCTGCGCGTGGATCCGAACAGGAGGCACGGTGACTGATTACCGATTGGTGATGTCGTTACTGCTGCAGGACAGGTCCTACCGGGACATCGAGGCGATCGCGGGCTGCTCGCACCGCACGATCGCCAAAGCGAAAAAGGTCTGCCACGACCACGGGCTGACCGCCACGAGCCAAGTCGAGGCGCTCAGCGGCGAGGAGATCGACGCCTTGTTCACCGATGGCCGTAAGACGCCGTCGGAGGAGTTCGTCGCCTTCGACGTCGCTGCGACCGTGAAGAAGCGGACGGGCAAGAAGAAGCTGCCGCTGCGGGTGCTGTGGGCCAACTACCTCGATACCGCCGGTTCGCCGGGGCAGCGGCACTACAGCTATCAGCGGTTCTGCCAGATCATCGGCGCGTACGTCGAGGTCAACGAGCTCACGATGCGGATCGCCCACGTTCCCGGGCACACGATGCAGGTCGACTGGGCGGGCACGAAGATGGCGATCTTCGACCCCGTCACCGGCACCAGGACAACGGTGTCGGTGTTCGTGGCGTCGCTGCCGTACTCGGGGATGGTCTTCGCCTGCGGCTGTCTGGACGAAAAGATGCCGAACTGGCTCGACGCGCACTTGCGGGCGTTCGAGTACTTCGGCGGCGCGGCGCAGGTGATCGTCCCCGACAACGCCTCCACGGCGTCGAATCAGATCACCCGCGGCGACCGGGCCCGCGAGGTCAACCGCGAGTACCGCGACTTCCTCGAATACCACCACACCGCCGCCGTGCCCACTCGGCCGGTTCGCCCGAAAGACAAAGGCAACGTCGAAGCCGGAGTGAAAGTGGTGACGAACTGGGTGATCGGCCGCCTGGCCGACCGGCGCTTCGCGAGCCTGGACGATGCGAACGAGGCGATCGCCGCCGAGGTCGAGGCGATCAACGACCGGACCCCGTTCCGCGGCCAGAAGACCAGCCGCCGCGAGCTGTTCACCGAGCACGAGAAACCGGAGCTGATCGACCTTCCCGAGGCCCGCTGGCAGCCAGTCATCTGGAAGAAGTCCAAGGTCAACCGGGACTACCACGTGGAGATCGCCACGGTGAAGTACTCGGTGCCCTACACCTTCGCCGGCCAGCACGTCGACGTGAAGATCACCGGCCCCACACTCACGGTCATGGCTAGCGGCGAGGTCATCGCCTCCCACGCCGTCTCCGGTAGGCGGCATTCCTTCGTCACCGACCCTGACCATGTTCCCGCCCAGCACCTGCAGTCATCCGACCTGTGGTCGCGGGCGTACTTCGTGCGCCAGGCTCACAAGATCGGACCGCACACCGTCACCGCGATCAGCGAGGTCCTGGATCGCCAGCGCATCGAGGCGCAGGGCTACCGCTCGTGCCAGAACATCCTCGCCCTGGCCCGCGGCGACAACAAGCAGCTGCTCGAGCGGGCCTGCGGCCAACTCGTCTCCGAGACCTCCCGCCGGGCGATCAGCTACACCGCCATCAAACAGCAGGTGGCGGCCCTGAGGACCCAGGCCGCCGCCCGACCCACCACGACCGCGACGACGCCGCCGGCGACCGCAACGCCTGTAGCGGTATCGCCAGGTCGGCGAGACACCACAGGGGCGCATTTGGCGGGGCCCGAGCAGTTCAGTCTCGCCGCCCTCACAGGAGGCCCGAGCACGACCACCGGCACCGCGGGGAAGGAGGAGCTGCAGTGACTGATCGTCATCTCACCGACGCCGACATGCCACTGTTCACCCAGCTGCGGATGACCGCGTTCGGCCAGACCGTCATCGACTTGGCCAACGATCCCGCCTGCGACGAGTGGACCTTCTCGGAGAAGATCTTCCACGCCCTGGACAAAGAGATCACGGCCAGGCAGGAACGCCGGACCCAGAAGCTACTCAAGGCCTCCAGATCGCCAAACCCTGATGCCTGCGTAGAAGAGATCCGCTACCTGCCTGACCGCAACGTCAACCGCGAGCTAATCGCACGACTGAGTAGCTGTCAATGGATCGACGCCACTCGCAATCTCGTCGTGCTCGGCCAGTCCAGCGTGGGCAAGACCTACCTCGCCCAGGCACTGCTCAACGCCGCGTGCCGAAAGTACTACACCGCGAGGTTCTTCCGACTCGACGACCTGGCCAACCGGCTCGCCGTTCTAGAACCGACCTCGCAGCGCAGGCTGGACTTCCTCACCGACCTGCACAACTGTGACCTGCTGGTTCTCGACGACTTCCTGACCACCCCGGTGGCTCCGCACACCGCGGCGGAGCTGCTCAACATCCTCGCCGCTCGAGAAGGGCGGGGCTCGACTCTGGTGACCTCGCAGTTCGATCCGCCCGATTGGTACAAGTCGCTCCAAGACGCGGTCATCGCCGAATCGATCCTCAACCGGATCGTCGCCGGCGCCGAGATCATCGCCCTCGACGGCCCAAACATGCGCAGGCACCTCGCCGAGATCCGATAACCCGGACACCGCGGTCGGACGGGCCGCTATCCGATGCCCGTCCGACCGCTACCCGATCATCAGAACCGCGCTTTCCGAAAGGCGTCCCAAACAAAAGATCACCAAGACCAGGGGCTCGTTC
>NZ_JAALDX010000301.1 GCF_014145095.1 Dietzia sp. SLG310A2-38A2
CGGCGGCGGCCGCGATCAGCAGGGGCGGACTTCCGCTCGCGATCCCGGGGACGGCGTGGTGCTCGGCGGCCCAGAAGCGGTGGAAACCCAGGGCATCGGCGTGCTCCGCGCGGCGCAGCGTGCTCTCGAGCGCAGCGGCGTGGGGTTCACCGTGTCGGGTACGGGACCTGTCCAGCAGGCTGAGACGGAGTTCGTGCGGCAACGTGGTGGGGGCCACGACGCCACGGTAGCGCCGTCAGTCACATTGGGTTGCCCGCGTGGGTCAGCGGGCGAGTCCCAGACCGGGCGCCGTCGACGGCATCGCCGCCAGTTCCGCGTCGGTGAGCAGCGCGCCACGCAGGGCGGATCGCACGGCGGCGTGGTCGAGCTTCACCCCGATGAGCACGATCTCCTGTCCCGGCCGGACGTCCGGTACGCGCGCCCACTCCTGAGCGATCTGGAGGTCGTAGTTGGGCCCGGCCTGCGACCACACCACCGCGTGGTGCGGATGCGTCGCCAACCAGCAGTATCCCTTGGAGCGAACCAGCCCCCGGGTGGACCTGAGAGCCGCCTCGAGCCGGGCCGGATCGAACGGCCGGCCAGCCCGGAACACGGTCGAGGAGATGCCGTACTCCTCCGTCTCCGGCGTGTGCGGGCTGGCGAGCTCCTCCGCGTACCCCTCCGCCTGCGCGGCGGTCGCGGGGTCGAACAAGCCCGTGTCCACGACCGCGCACACGTCGATCCTTCCGCGGTCGAGCCGGAGCACCCGGGCACGGGGGTTGAGGGCCCGGATCATCTGCTCGGTCGCGCCGGACACCGGCTCCGAGGCCAGATCCGTCTTGGACACCAGGACGAGGTCCGCGAACTCGACCTGGTCCACCAGGAGGTCGGCGATCGTCCTCTCGTCGCCCTCCCCCGCTGCCATGTCGTGGTGATCCATCCGGTCCCCGCGGGCGATCGCGCCAAGGAACGTAGATGCGTCGACGACAGTGACCATGGTGTCCAGACGCGCCAGGTCGTCGAGCCGGAACCCGTCCTCGAATTCCCACTCGAAGGTCGCGGCGACCGGCATGGGCTCGGAGATGCCCGTGGACTCCACGACGATGGCATCGAACGACCCCTCGCGCGCCAGGCGGGCCACAGACTCCACGAGGTCCTCACGGAGCGTGCAGCAGATGCAGCCGTTGGTGAGCTCCACCAGCTTTTCCTCGCCGCGCTCGAAGTGCCCCTCACCGGCCACCAGAGCGGCGTCGACGTTGATCTCGGACATGTCGTTGACGATGACGGCGATGCGGCGCCCGTCCCGATTGGCGAGCAAGTGGTTGAGCAGCGTGGTCTTGCCTGCTCCGAGGAAGCCGGACAGGACGGTGACAGGGGTGCGGGAATCAGCCATGGCCCTAATGGTAACCATTTTCATTAAGCATCGGACGCCGGGGCGTCAGAAGGACGCGGCATGCTCCCGGACCCACGCGTGCATCGCGATCCCCGCGGCCACGCCCGCGTTGATGGACCGGGTCGAGCCGAACTGGGCGATCGACACCGTCCTCGCCGCCCGTAGCCGCGCGTCGGCGCTGACCCCGGGGCCTTCCTGACCGAACAGCAGCACACACTCGCGCGGGAGCCGGGCGGTCTCGAGCGGCTCGGCGCCGGGGAGGTTGTCGACGGCGACGACCGGCACCCCCTCGGATTCGGCCCAGGCCATCAGCGCGGCCACGTCCTCGTGGTGGCGCAGGTGCTGGTAGCGGTCAGTGACCATCGCCCCGCGACGGTTCCAGCGACGTCGCCCGACGATGTGCACCTCCGCAGCGAGGAACGCGTTGGCCGTCCGGACGACGGTGCCGATGTTGGCATCGTGGCCGAAGTTCTCGATGGCCACGTGGAAGGGGTGCCGCCGGGTGTCGAGGTCGGCCACGATCGCCTCACGCCGCCAGTAGCGGTAGCGGTCGACCACGTTGCGACGGTCGCCCGAGTCGAGCAGGTCCGGATCCCAGTGGTCGCCCGCGGGCCGCGGCTCACCGGGGCGCTCGAGCTCCCACGGGCCCACCCCGACGAGGCCTTCTCCCCACTCCGTCGGCCCGGCAGCGGGATCGACCGTCGCCCCCTCCGGGTCGGCAGCGCGGTCGCTCACGAGGTGAGACGTCGATTGGCCAGCCTGATGACCCGCCCCGGCCCGATCTGGGACGCCAGGTACATCGCGGTGGCCTGAGCGCCCACCGGCCGGTGGACCTCGCGCCCGAGCGCGCCGCGGATCCGACCCAGCACTCCGGACGGGGTGCGGCGGA
>NZ_JAALDX010000302.1 GCF_014145095.1 Dietzia sp. SLG310A2-38A2
GGCTTCTCCGCGTCCGCGTTTCTGCCCGGGCAGCGCGTCCCCCGGCTGTTCTCGGCACACCTGATCAACGACGAGAGCGTCGCCTTCGCCATGGCCCAACCGCACCCGGCGCGGCGCCTCCCCGCGTTCCGCGCGGTCGGGGTCGCCATCCTGATCGCGTGGCCCCTCGGCGCAGCAATCGGCGTCCTCGTCGGATACGTTCTGCCCGACCCCGGCCGTCTGGGACTGGATGCGGCGTTCCCTGCTGTCTTTGTCGCGATCCTCCTCGGCAGCGTCACCCGTCGCACAGCTATCCCTGCCGCTGCCGGCGCGACCCTCGCCGCGGCTGCCACCCCGTTCGTGGCCGCCGGAGTGGCCCCCATCCTGGGCCTGGTCGGCCTGCTCACAGCTGTGCGACGGCGGGGACACCGTGTCTGATGTGAGTCTCGTCCTCGCAGTCCTCGCCCTCGCTGCCGGCACCTACGCCGCCAGACTGGGCGGGGTCCATTTCGGAGGGTCGCGCCTCTCCCTGCAGCTCCAACGATGGGGCGACCCCGCGGTGATCGTGCTGATCGCCGGTGTCGCCGCTACCGCGACCCTCTACGACGGGCAGGCGTTCGCCGGGTGGGCTCGCATCGCCGGCGTGACCACGGCTGCGGGCCTGGCTGCGATGCGCGCGCCGCTGGTCGTGGTGGTCGTCGCAGCAGCCGGGGTGGCCGCCACTCTGAGAACGCTCGGGATCCACTAGACCGGCAGGCCTCGTCGTCGTCCTCACGCTCGGACTCACAGCCGACGAACACTGTCGATCCGACCGCTCCGAACCGCCCCGGCCGATCCGCTCCCGGGGCGCCAGCAGCGTCATAGGGTTCGAGTACCCCTCGCGCGCACCCCTCGCGCGCTCCCCTTGAGAGAGACTCCGCCATGACAACGCAGACCATCGACGTCCCCCACCTGGGCGGATCCACCATCGGTTACGCATTCGCCCGGCAGTTCGACCCCGCCCTGCCCACGCTGGTGATGATCAATTCGTTCACCACCTCGGTCGAGCTGTACCGGCCGCAATTCGCCAACGAGGAACTCGCCTCGCGGATGAACCTGTTGGCGATCGAGCCCTACGGCCACGGGGAGACCCGCGCGCGGTACCGGCACTTCACCTACTGGGACAGCGCGATCGCCAACCTGCAGGTGCTCGACGCCCTGGGGATCTCCAAGGCGTTTGCGCTCGGCACGTCTCAGGGCGGATGGATCGCCACCCGCATGGCGTTGCTCAATCCCGGCACGGTCGAGGGCATCGTCATCTGCGGCACCTCCATGGATTACGAGAGCTCGGCCAGCATGGAACGCGGCTGCTGGAACGGCTCCGAGTTCTGCAGCCCTGCAATCGAGGCACTCGCCGAGCCCGTCGGCGAGGACTGGGTGGTGGACGACGACTTCGTGGTGGCGGTGCTCGGTGCCGGCCTCGGGGAGAACGTCTCCGACGCCGAGCGGGACTTCTGGATCCAGACCTACCGCACCAACTATCGCGGAGACGAGGGCCGGCGGCGCCTGCGCACCAGCTCCATCAACCTCCGCGACCGCGACGGCCTGGAGGCACGGCTGAGCGACGTGCACTGCCCTGTGCTCTGGCTGCAGGGCACCGCCGACCAGGTGTACTCGGTGGCCAACGCCGAGGACGGCATCGCCCGGTTCACCGGCTCACTGTCCGCCACGCTGCAGATCGTCGAGGGCGGCCAGCACTTCCTCACCGCCTCCGACCCCGAGGTCGCCGACGCGGCCACCCTCGCCTTTGTGGAGCAGTGGTCCTGAGGGACGGCTGCGCATCCGGGCCCGAGTGGAGCAGACGGATCGTGCTGCTGCGGGAGCTCGTAGCGGTCGTACTCGTCCTGCACAACCCACACCCACGTCGGCCTCCCTCCCGCTCAGGACCACCACTTCCCGTGGTCGCACTCACCGAGACACTGGTCGCGAACACCGAGGCGATCCCCCGCAATTCCCGCGGTAGCTACGACCACCGCGCGTGGGCCGAGATGCCGCAGCAGAGTGAACTCGGTGGGCGAGAGTGCAACCGGCCGGCCCGCCTTGTGGACCTCGAGATTGTCCCCGCTGGCAGTTGGCTGTGAGCCGTTCCCGTGTGCTGGTCTCTGCCGTCGAAGGCTGGCCTGAGCGCGCCGGAACGGGGCATCATGGCGGTATGACCAAGCCGTCCAATACCCCTGCGATCGCCTCCGCCACCGGCCGGTCGTGGGACGAGTGGGTCGAGATGCTCGAACAGGCCGGCGCGCGGGAGATGGCGCATTCGGCGATCGCGAAGGCTGCGCTGGAGATGATGCCGGAGTCGGTCGAGCGCGCCGAGTGGTGGGCCCAGGGCACGGCCATCGCCTTCGAGCAGCACGCCGGACTGCGGGTTCCGGGCCAGTCCTGCACAGGCGACTTCCAGTTGTCGACCTCGCGGACCGTCACCGGGGACATGGACGCGGCGCTGCAGGCATGGGTGGACCTCGCCGGAGACCGCGAGGAGTTCGGCGGCGTCGAGGTCGAGGCCCCCGCGGCCACCTCGAGCAGCGAGAAGTGGCGCTACTGGCGGGTCCCACTGGCCGACGGCACGCGTGTCGCCCTGAACTTCAGCGACAAGAAGAACGGCAAGTCCTCGGTGGGGCTGACGCACACCAAGCTCGACTCGGCCGAGGCGATCGACTACTGGAAGCCCGTCTGGAAGGACCTGCTCGCGCAGCTCTGACCGGTCGCCGCCGGGAACTTGGTCGTCTCCACTGCGGTGTCGTCGCGAGTTTTCCGCAGCAGCAACGACCAAGTTCGCAGCGAGTAGGGCGGCTGCAGGGACAGCGGGCCCAGTTGGTCGACAGAATGCGCGAGTATCCGGGCGAGGCGCTGCGAGATGTCGACTTATCGCAGCGTGACGGCTACCAACCGCAGCAGATCGGAGCAGGCGGGACAGGCCGGGGCGGGCCGGGGCGCCAAACGCGGCGGGGCGGAGCGGGGTCAGTTCAGGCCCGCGTAGGAGTGCAGGCCCGAGACCACGATGTTGATGAAGAACAGGTTGAACACCAGCACCGAGAACCCGGCGATGTTGATCCACGCCGCCTTCTTGGGGCCCCAACCGCTGGTCGCGCGGGCGTGCAGGTACCCGGCGTAGAGCACCCAGGAGATGAAGGACGCCGTCTCCTTGGGATCCCAGCCCCAGAAGCGGCCCCACGCGCTCTCCGCCCAGACCGCCCCGAGCAGGATGCCCACGCCGAAGATCGGGAAGCCGATCACCGTGGTGCGGTACGCCAGACGATCCAGGGTCTCGGCGGAGGGCAGCGGCCGGGTCAGGGGCGCACCCCAGCCCTTCTCCTGGCCCTGCGGCTGCCAGACGCGCAGCAGGTACATGATCGAGACCACGCCGGGGATGAGCAGGATCCCCGAGCCCAGCGCGATGATCGACACGTGGATCGGCAGCCAGTAGGACCGCAGTGCGGGCACCACGGGCGCGGCGTCGGAGTACAGGTGCGTGCCGCCGACGAACAGCAGCACCAACACCGGCACCAGCATGAACGGCCACACCACCTGCAACGCGGGCTTGCGCAGCAGGATGAGTCCCGCACCCATGGCCAGCAGCGTGGTGCCCAGGATGAACTCGTACATGTTCCCCCACGGGAACCGGTCCGTGGCCAGCCCGCGCAGCACCAGGGAGGCGGCCTGGAAGACGAACCCGACGATCACGAACAGGTGCGCGATCCGCGCCCAGCGCATGCTGCCCGCCGAGGCCCTGTTCTCGTCACCGGTGTCGGTCAGCGAGGTCGACTCGGTCAACCCGGACTCGGTCAGTCCCGGCCCGCCGGCGCCCACCAGTTCGCGGTCGGAGACCTTGGCCACGCGGAACCCCGCGTAGTAGATCAGCGAGGCGATCAGCGCCAGGAAATAAATGCCGAACGAAGTGCGGAACGCCAGGTCGCTGTAGGTCGAGAGCGTCTCGTCGATGGGCAGGCCCTGAGCGAGTAGCAGAGTGTTCACCGGGTGTCGTCCTTCCGCGGAGCGTCGCCGGCGGTGCCGCGACTGGTTGCAGTGTGTCCCGAGTCGGTCTCTTCGGGCAAGACGGGTGTGACGGCCGCCGCTGCGACGAGCCGGTCACGGAGGTCGTCGAACTCCGAGCCCCAGCCCATCCGGTCCGTCCGGGCGAGGCCTCCCAGGTCGACACGGGTCACCTCGTCGTCGTCGACCGTCACGCGCGCCCAGATCCGGCGGCGCCGCACCATCAGGCTCAGCACCAGCCCGCCCATCATCACCGCGGCGGCCACGCCGACCCAGATCTGGGTGGGGTCCTCGGAGACCTGGATGTTGATGAACTCCTCGGCGCCGTCGAACCGGACCTCAGTGCCGTCGGGCAGGGTGGTGGATTCGCCGGGGAAGAGGTTGACGCGCGCCTGCCGCTCGAGGGCGCCGGTCTCGATGAGGTCCGAGTCCAGCGAGAAGACCGACTGCGGGCGCCCGGTGTCGAGGCCGGCGTCGCCCTGGTAGACGTCGATCGCCACCGCCGGGTCGTCCATCCGCGGGAAGCGCGAACTCAGGATGGTGCCGTCGAACGACGCCGTGGGCGCGAACAGCCCCTGCACGGCGATCTGCTGCGTGCGCCGCTCCATCAGGTCCGGGTACATGCCGGCCGGCGGGTCGAAGCGCATGATGCCCGACGACAAGAACGTCTGAAGCTCGGTGGGCTGCCAGTGCTGGGTGTCCGTCCGGGTCTCGCCGTTGGGAAACGTGACCGTGAACGTGGGCGCGAAGCCGTGGCCCTGCAGGTAGACGCGGGTCGAGCCGACGCGCAGCGGGTGGTTGACCCGCATCTCGTACGGCTCCCACGTCTGCGGATCGGTGGTCGCGACCTCCTCGGTGAACCGCACGTTGGAGGTGAACATCTCGGCCTGGCCGTTGGGCAGGTAGTCGGCGCGGAAGTCCTCGATCTTGATGCAGAACTGCTCGAGATCGGTGCCGTCGACCAGGATTCCCGCGCGGAACGTGTCATATGCGCTGGGGGTCGTGTTGCAGAAGGCCGGCGACTCGGCGTTGGCGATGATCACCCGCATGCCCTCGGCGTAGACGAACTTGCCGGCCGCGAACGTGATCAGCAGGGCCAGCAGGGCGAAGTGGAAGACGATGTTGCCCACCTCGCGCGTGTAGCCGCGCTCGGAGGAGAGCTCGATGGTGCCGGGGACGCGGCCGTCGCCGTCGTTCCGCCGCACCCGCCAGCCCTTGAGCTGGGCTTTGACCTGGTCGGCGGCCTGCTCGGGCGTGACCGTGGTGCGGTACGCGGCGTGGTGGGGCAGCCGCGAGAGATTTCGGGGCGTGAGCGGCGGGGGCGTGCGCAACTGCCTGACCAGCTCGAAGCAGCGCGGGGTGAGGCAGCCGATCAGCGAGATGAACAGCAGGACGTAGATGGCGGTGAACCACCAGCTGGAGAACACGTCGAACAGCTGCAGGCGGTCGTAGAACTCGCCCAGCCAGCCGCTCTCGGCGATGTAGTCGTTGACGTTGCCCTCGTTGAGGCTGCGCTGGGGCAGGAGCGCGCCCGGGATCGCCGCCACGGCGAGCAGGAACAACAGGATCAACGCCGTGCGCATGGCGGTGAGGGTGCGCCATGAGTTGCGCAGGAAAGCGGTCACGCCTGCCAGCGAGGAGCGGGCGGCGGCGGTTCTGGGCTCTGACATGGGGTCCATCTGCGGTTCGCGGCGCGCCGACCTGTCGCGGCGCCGATTTCGACCCAGGCTAGTCGGGGGCTCCTGAGCGGTTTCTGTGAGGGCTCGACCCGCCTGACCGACCCACTGGGCGAGAACGTGTTCTACCCTCGGGGCCATGGACCTCCAGGGGTCAGACGAGAGGAGCGGCGATGCCGACCATGCACCCCTGCGAGCCGGTGGACGTCGACTACACCGACACCGCCCGGTTCCGCTTCACCAACAGCGTGGCGATCCCCGCCTCGCCGCGGCAGTTGTTCGAGATCTTCGTCGACGCCGACTCGTGGCCGCGCTGGGCGGGCGTGATCACCAAGGTGGTCTGGACCAGCGAACCCCCGTACGGCGTGGGCACCACCCGCACAGTCCACATGCTCGGCGGCCTGGTCGGCGAGGAGGAGTTCCTGGCGTGGGAGCCGGAGCGCCGGATGGCATTCCGGTTCAACGCCAGCTCCACCAAGGGGATCCACGCCTTCGCGGAGGCCTACGACATCGAGCCCACCGAGGGCGGTTGCCGACTCACGTGGACTCTGGCGATGCACGGCACCGCGGCGACCAACCTGTCGATCTCCGTGGTCCGGCCGGTGATGAACCTGCTGTTCCGCCGCTTCCTCACGCGGCTCAGCGCCCTGGCGGCCGAGAGGTACCCGAGCGCGACGGGGTGACGGCGTCCGGGCTCGTCAACAGCAGTCGCAGCCGCCGCGTCATGTCGTCGACCAGCGCCTCCGGATCCTCGGCGCGCTCCGAGGCCACCCACTCGGACAACCAGACCTGGAGGGCGGAGATCGCCATCCCCGCCGCGATGCGCGGATCGAGGCCGGCCAGCTCCCCCCGGTCCGCCGCGGCCTGCATCCCGGCGGCGATCACCTCCAGACCCGAACTCCACACCGTGCGCTGGATACCGTGGGCGCCCTCCACGCTGCTCGCCCATCCCCCACCGGCCCGGAGGTTCATCTCGAGATAGGCGGGGTGCGCCGCCAGGAAGAGGAAGACCCGACGCAGGCCGGTGAGCAGGCGCTCGAGCCCCGACTCCCCGGCGTCGGCCTCGCGGACGTCCTCCAGCAGGGCGTCCATCCGCGTGCGGTGCAGGGCGTCCCAGATCTCCGCCTTGCCGGAGAAGGACTTGTACACGGTGGCCAGTGACAGCCCGGCGGTGGCCGCGATCGCGTTCATCGGCGTGGCGGTGAACCCGGCCTTCCCGAACTCGCGCTCCGCAGCGTGGAGGATCTGCTGCCGGTAGCCGTGGAGCTTGTCCTCACGGGCGCCGGTCCTCGTCGTCGTACTCCTTGTGGCCTCCACACCCCGATGCTACCTTCGCAGAATCGCCATTCTGTTTTCCACAGACGGCGGTTGACACCCCGTGCTCGTGCGAGCAGAGAATGGAGTCCGGCGATGCCGAAGCCCCCGCTCCCGATGAGGCCGACCGGCTGGTTCCAGGTGGCGTGGTCCGCAGAGGTCCCGGTCGGACACGTCCATCGGGTCGCGGCGTTCGGGGAGGACCTGGTGGCCTGGCGGAGCCGATCCGGCCGCGTCACCGTCATGGACGCGTACTGCAAACACCTCGGCGCCCACCTCGGCCACGGCGGCACCGTCGTCGACGAGACCATCCAGTGCCCCTTTCACGGCTGGCAGTGGAATTCTGACGGGCGAAACACCGCCATCCCCTATGCGGATCGCCCGAACCTCGGCCGCAAGATCAGGACCTACCCGGTGATCGAGCGGAACGAGTCGATCTACATCTGGCACGACCTCGAGGGCCGGGATCCGTACTTCGACGTCCCCGATGTCTTCACCAGCTGGGACGACGGCACGCGCGCCGAGGACTACCACCCGTGCCACCCGCGGACCACGCTCGTCGAGGAGCGGCTGCACCTCCATCCGCAGTACGTCCTGGAGAACGGGGTCGACTTCGCGCATTTCGAGTTCGTCCACAAGGTGCCGATCATCCCGGTCTTCACCAGACAGGACTTCGACGAGCCGATCTCCTACGTCGACTTCACCATCGCGTTCGAGGGCGCGCCGGGGTCGATCGAGGAGGTCGACAGCGGGGTCGAGGCCATCAACGGCGGGCTGGGGGTCGCCGTCACCCGGAGCCACGGCATGGTCGACAACCGCACGGCGACCTGCGTCACCCCCGTCGACGACGAGACCTGCGACGTCCGGTTCTCGGTCTGGATCCGTCGGCGACCGGACCTGGACGACGACGAGTCCGCCGAGCGCGCCGCCAGACACGGCCGCGGCGTGATCGAGCAGTTCGAGGCCGACCTCGCCATCTGGAGACACCAGAAGTACTCCGACCCCGCCGCGCTCGCTCCCGGCGAATACGAGGGGTTCACCGCGCTGCGGACATGGGCCACCCAGTTCTATCCCGATCATCCACTCCCCGGAAGGTGACACCTCAGATGACCAGCAGAACCAGTAGGCCCGCCCGCGTGTTCCAGGTCGCCACCGGCAACGTCGGCAGCGAGATGATCGGGCGGATCGGCGCCCACCCGGACCTCGAGCTCGTGGGCGTCCACTGCTACACACCCGAGAAAGTCGGTCGGGACGTGGGCGAGCTCGCCGGCATCGCGCCCATCGGGATCCTCGCGACCGGCACCGTCGAGGAGATCGTCGCGGCCCGGCCGGACGTCGTCACGTTCCACGGTGTCTTCCCCGACGAGGACCTCTACCTGCAGGTCCTCGAGGCCGGCATCAACATCGTCACGACCGCCGACTGGATCACCGGCCACCACCGCGACCTCAACCATCCGCATCCGTCCGGCCGGTCGTGGCGGGCGATCCTGGACGAGGCCGCGAAGGCCGGCGGCGCGACCTTCTACGGAACCGGCATGAACCCGGGCCTCAACCAGATCCTCGGCCTCGTCGCCTCGGCCGATGTGGCCGACATCGAGCACGTCACCACCATCGAATCCGTCGACGTCTCCTGCCACCATTCCGCCGACACCTGGACGGAGGTCGGCTACGGCAGGCCCGTCGACGACCCCGAGCTGCCGGGGATGCTGCGCAAGTACACCGAGGTGTTCGCGGACTCGGTGTACATGATGGCCGACGCGTTCGACCTCGAGCTGGACGAGGTGGTGTTCGACTGCGAGCTGGGCGCCTGCACCGAGGACGTGGACCTGGGCTGGTACCAGCTACCCAAGGGCTCCCTCGGCGGGAGTTACATCAAGTACCTGGGGATGGTCGACGGGGTCTCGCGGATCGAGACCCACCTGGAATGGCAGATGACGCCACTCACCGAGCCCAAGTGGGACATCAAGGGGTGCTACATCACGATGATCAAGGGCGATCCGCAGATCTACAACAAGCACATGATCTTCCCCGCCCCCGGCGTCGACCTCTCCGATCCCGAGGACTTCGCATCCATCGGCATGACCGTGACCGGGCTGCCCGCGCTCAACTCCATCAGGTCGGTCATCGCCGCGCCCGCCGGGGTCGTGACCAGCGCCGATCTGCCACTACGGACGTTCGCCGGCAGGTTCGCGAGGTAGCGGGTTCCCGGGCGCTCGCGGCGGCCCGGTTGTCTTCTCGGCGGCGTGCCCGGCGGCGGGCGGTCACCAGCGGTAGTCGAGGAACTTCCCGTCCAGGGTGATCACCACGCGGTCTCCGTCGGGGTCCGGGCGCCTGGCGAAGTCGACGGTGAAGTTGATCGCGCTCATGATCCCGTCGCCGAACTCCTCGTGGATGAGTGCCTTGAGCGCAGGCCCGTACACCGACAGCGCCTCGGTGAACCGGTAGATCGTCGGGTCCGCCAACACCTCCGGCGGCGTCCCGCGGCTCGGTTGCAGGGCGAGGCTCTCCGCCACGGCCTCGTCCAGCCCGAGGAGATCGCACACCGACCGCGCCTGCTCCACTGTCATCGGGTGTTGACCGAGCAGGGCCGCGGTGGTCCACACCAGCGGTGCGCCCAGGTGATCGGCCAATTCTGCCCAGGTGCGTCCTTGACGGATGCGGGCGGAGTCCACGTGTGCGGCGGCGTCGTGCTTGGACATGATGGGGGTCATCGGCGTTCCTCTCGGTTGGGGTCGTGCGGTGCCCGGCGGGTCGCTCAGACCGCGGCGGACTCGCGCTCCGACTCGGGCTCGGCCGGCTCCTCCGGCAGCGGCCGCTGCGCCTTGGTGCGGGCGTGGGTGACGTAGAGGGTCAGGCCCACAAAGCAGAGCCCGCCGACGAGGTTGCCGATGACGGTGGGGATCTCGTTCCACACCAGGTAGTCGGCCAGCGAGAACTCGCCGCCGAGCATCAGGCCGGTCGGGAACAGGAACATGTTGACCACCGAGTGCTCGAATCCCATGTAGAAGAACAGCATCACGGGCATCCACATAGTCAGTGCCTTGCCGCTCACGCTGGTCGACATCATCGCGGCCACTACGCCCGTCGAGACCATCCAGTTGCACAGCACGCCGCGGAAGAACAGGGTCAGCATCCCGGCCGCCCCGTGCTCGGCGTACCCCAGGGTCCTGGACTCGCCGATCTCGCCGAGACGCTGGCCCACCTCGTCCGGGGCGACGTTGAATCCGTAGGTGGTGATGAAGGCGATGAGGAACGCCACGGTGAGGGCGCCGGCGAAGTTGCCCAGGAAGACCAGGCCCCAGTTCCGGAGCATCCCCCGGACCGTGACCCCCTTGCGTTTGTCCAACAGGGCCAGCGGGACGAGCGTGAACACTCCGGTCAGCAGATCGAAGCCCAGCAGGTACAGCAGGATGAAGCCGACGGGGAAGAGAACCGCCCCGAGGAGCGCGCTGCCGGTCTGCACCGTGACGGTGATGGCGAACGCGGCGGCCAGGCCCAGGATGGCGCCCGCCATGAAGCTCCGGATGAGCGTGTCTCGGGTGGACATGCGGACCTTGCTCGCTCCGGCGTCGATCATCGCTCGGGTGAAGTCCGTGGGTTGAACGTAGGACACTTCGTTGCCTCCAGCTGTGCGGCGGGCGTGCGGGCGTACCGGAGTGAGTGTGACCGTGCTTTGTGACGCGGTCGTTACTCCGGACGGCACAGCGGTAACCGAGCCCTCACCTCGCGTCGGCCGCGCGGTGAGGTGCGAGTTCGGCCAGTGGTGGAACCGAACGGGGCGTCGGGCCGTCAGACACTGTGACGGCGCGTGAGAAGGGATCGGTGTGGGGTACACGATCGGCCAGGTCAGACGGTGGGATGCCGGTGGCGTGACGACGGCGAGGTCTGCTGTCGCCGAGCGGGAGGCACTTACTGGCGAGGCACGGACGGCCCTCGCTGCCGGGCGCTCCGCGCTGGACGGCGGCTGGGACGGCGTTGCGGCCGATGCGGTGCTGGACGCCGCCGAGGGCGAGAAGGTGCACGTCACCAAGCTCGCGGACGGGCTCCGGGATCTGGCTGACACCCTGTCGCGGGCCGCCGCCGCGGTGGGGCCGGCGGTGCAGGCGGTTCGTGATCGGATCGGCGAGGCCGAAGCCGCCGGGCTCGTGGTGGGCGAGGACTCCGTGGGGCCGGCTCCCGGTCGTGACGAGATCACCCAGGATGTCGTCGACGGCCATGTCGAGGCGCTCGGCCAGGTGTTGGCCACCGTCGGGTCGTTGGATCAGCACTACGGCCGGGAGATCGACGCTATCGCCGGGATGATGCATCGGGCCATTCCGCCGGAGGTGGACAGGGTCCCTATCCCGGGGCCGGATGCGGTCGTTCTGGGAACTGCCATCACCGCGGGTACCGGGGCCGTCAGAGAAGGGGCGCCTGCTCTCGCGGACGAGCACGACCCGGAGACCAGGGGCAGGCACAAGGCTGATCCGATGCCCGATGAAGCCGGTCGTCGCAGCGCCGGCCTGCTCCGGGGGCTCGGCCGGTTCGCCGGGCCCGTGGGCGGGGGGTTCACGGCGTACGAGGGGGTCACGGGGTATGCCAGCGGAGAGACCACTGCTGGCGAGGCGATTCTCAAGACGGGCGGGGCTCTCGGCGGCGGAATGGCCGGCGGGGCTCTTGCCGGGGCAGCAGCGGGGTCGTTTCTCGGACCCGTAGGCACGTTCATCGGGGCAGGAATCGGCGCCGGGGTCGGCGCATGGGCGGGACAGGAAGCCGGCGGAGCGGTGCACGACGCTATGTACGACAACGCCGGCCCAGATGCGGAAGGAACCGAGGATGGCAACTGAGCCTGACGAATACCCGGTCGAGGAAGGCGATCCGCCGTTCTCACGCTGGGCGGACATCAAGCAGCGTTTCGTGGCGAGTTTGTGGCATGACATACAGAACCGGACGCAGTTCCTCTTGGGGGTCGCACTGTTCATCGTCGGCCTGGTCTGGGCGGCGTTCTTCGAGTAGTGCTTGTCTCATGAGGTCTCGACGCCAATCCCGCTAATTGAGTGCTTCCTGACATTCCTCATGCGTGGACTGCTCAAGACACTCCATCCACTTCACCTGGTCGTCAACCCATGGGTGGCGGGGTTCTTGCCCGACGTTCAGCACCCAGCGGTAGTTGTCGCAGGCGATGGCGTTTCCGTGAGCGTCAGTTGCAGTGCGTCCGATGTCTGCCCCGATGCACTGGTCACCGATATCCGGGCCGGCCCGGCGGAGGCTCTCTTCAACTATGGGGTTCGGTGCCAAGGACGGGTCCCGTGACCACGCCGCGCCATCGGTGTACTGCAGCCGGGCGCAAAACGCGGTGGCACCGTCGGCGAAGGCGGCGAGCGCTCCACGAGGGCCACATGCCACACCCTCGTTGACGATCGCGGCCGCTGGCGACGTCTGCGTGTAGGGCTCGGAGTGCGCGGTGGTGGTCTCGGCGGAGCTCGGCGTGGCGCCAGCGGATGCGGTCGTTGGCGTTACAGGGCTCGGAATTGCGGTCCCGGTGGGTAATGCCGGGACCTCTTCGGTCGGCGAGCCTCCGCACGCGGCCGCCAGCAGCACAACAGCGGTCGCCATCGTTGCCTGTTTCAGGCGCAGCGCGAGGTCCTTCATGTACTCAGTATCAACAACGTAGGTGGAGGACGAATCCCTTCTGCTGTTTCATCGCGGGGCTATTCCACTGCTGTGCCGCCTCCGGCATTTCGCCGTCCGACGACTCGGCCGACATAGGCGGCATCCTGCGGCGGCTCCTGCTCAGCAGCGGCAACATCGGGCGGCGGCGTACGCCCCAGAACCGCGGGGGCGACCTTGACCGGTTCCCCGATGATCTCCGAGGTGTTGGTGGCATTGGTCAGGTAGCCGGCCGGCGTGTGACCGCGTCGGCCCTCGTTCTGTCCGGTCCCTGCCGCGCCCATCATGCCCATCGGCATCATCCCTGCACGGCTGGCCTGTGAACCGCCATTTGACGACGACGAGAACGCCCCCGCGGGTGAGTTTGCGGGTCCCGAACCCGCCGCCACGCCGCCGCCCCCCGGGGCCCCTGCCGTCGGTCCGCCCACCCCGAAGCCACCTGGGCTCCCGAACCCCGCCAGTGTTCCTGCGCCACCCATCCTCGCCGCCCCGGCTCCTGCTCCTGCCGCC
>NZ_JAALDX010000303.1:0-1853 GCF_014145095.1 Dietzia sp. SLG310A2-38A2
TACGCCGCGCCGTGCAGCACCGGGGAGAGCGAGTGCCCGACCGGATGGCCCAGCACCGCCGCGGAGCGGGGTGACGTGGCCGCCAGATCGCCCGAAGCAGCGCCGCCCGAAGCAGCGCCCGCGGCGCTAGCGCCCACTGGACAGGACCCCGTTGGCTATCGCCTCGCTCTGGTATCGCTCGTGCTCCGGGTACTCGTCGGCGAAGCGGGTGGTGCCCTGCATGTCGACGGTCACGAAGTACTTCCACTGGCCGTCCGCCGGGTTCTCCATCGCCCGGAGCGCATCGAGGCCGGGAGACCCGATCGGTCCGTAGGGCAGTCCGTCCATGGCGTAGGTGTTCCACGGCGTGACCGCCGCGCGATCGGCGTCGGTGGTGGCGATCTCCTGGTCGGCGAGGGCGTAGTTGACCGTCGAGTCGAACTGGAGGCGCATCGGCTCGTCGAGCCGGTTGAGGATCACCCGGGCGATCTTGTCGAAGTCCTCAAGTGTGCCCTCCTTCTCCACCAGAGACGCCGCAGTGACGACCTGGTAGGGCGTCAGACCGATCCTCTCGGCGGAGGGCACGAGCCCGGTGGCGTCGTAAGCGTCGGTCGACGAGTCGATCAACTGGCGGAGGATCTCCAGGGGTTCCGACTGCGGGCTGACGTTGTGGACACCTGGAGCGATGAGCCCCTCGAGACGTCGAACCGGGTCGGGTGCGTTCCGCACCTCGTTGATCGCCCAGTCGGGCACCCCGAGCTCGGCGGGGTCGGCCTGCACGGCCGCGTCGACGATGTCCTGCGGCAGGCGACACGTCGGTGGGGCCTCCGGGTCGTCCAGGTTCCGGAGGCAGGTCGCGTCGGCGATCAGGGTGAAGATGCCCTTCTCGGTCCCTCCGCCGACCACGACCGTGTCGAGCAGCCGCCCACCGGGCTTGACGTCCATGAAGCCGACCCTGTTGCGGGGATCGGTCAGGGCCTCCACTGCCGACGCGGCACTCATCTCCTCCCGGACCTGGTAGTACCCCGGCTGGATGCCCTCGACCGACGTCCCGGCCGCTGCTCCTGTGAAGGCCCGGGTGCTGGCCACGGTGCCGATGTCGTACAAGCGGTCCCCGACGACGCCCAGGGTGTCCCCGGGCTCGACGTGCAGCAGTGCGTTGCCGGAGCCTTCGCCCTCGAAATCCGGAGCGGCGGAGACCTCGCTGTTCGTATTGCGATAGACCATCACGGCGAAGGCCAGGACCACCCCGACCACGGCCGCAAGGAGTATGAACCGGGTGGTGCCACTCGTTCGTGAGCGTCCTCGTGCCGCAGACATCGTGCTCCTTAGCCAGGGGTTCAGGGAGCTGCCCGCCGGACAGCATCGTGCTTGACGGGCAGTTTATCCAGCCGCGCCGGTCGACACGCCCATCATCGGCGGGCGCGCCGCGAGTCGAGCCATGCCTGCAGGAGCACCACGGCGGCGGCCTGGTCGATCACGCCCCGCTGCTGTCGGGTGTTCCTGCCCGCGCCGTGGAGCGCTGCTCCCGCCGTCACCGTGGTGAGTCGCTCGTCCACGAACTCGACGTCGAGGCCGGGCGACGCGGCGGAGAGAGCCACGACGAACGACCGCGCCATCGCCGTAGAGGCGGTGTCCCGACCCTTCAGCGAGGTGGGCAGTCCCACGATCACACCGACGGCGTCGTACTCCTCGACGAGGTCGCTCAGGCGCCTCAACTCTGCCGTCCACTCGGGGTCGCCGTCGACGACACGAACTGTCTCGACAGGCGTAGCGAGGATTCCGTCGGGATCACAGGAGGCGACCCCGATCCGCGCTGTCCCCACATCCAGGCCGAGCCGCCGTCCACGGGTCCACCCGCGGACGGCGGGATC
>NZ_JAALDX010000303.1:1918-6479 GCF_014145095.1 Dietzia sp. SLG310A2-38A2
CTGACGGCGGCGCGCAGTGCGGACACGGCCGCGTCGATACCGGACGGCTCGCTGCCAGCCCCCTGCGCCATGTCCGGCTTGCCGCCTCCGCGCGCCCCGAGCGCCGGGGCGATGGCCTTGACCAGATCGCCCGCGCGGAGACCGCGCTCCTGGGCGGCGGGGCTCACCGCGATGACGAACGGCACCTTGTCCGAACCCGCGGCGGTGAGGAAGATGACGCCGGCATCGCCGCTGAGTCGGCCCTTGAGGTCGGAGGCGAGCGTGCGCAGGTCGCCCGCCGCTCCTCCCGGGTCGTCGTGGGCGAGGAACCGGATCCCGTCGAGGTCCTCGGCCGCCGACAACAGGTCCCCGGCCCGGGAGGCTAGCTGGGCGGCACGCATCGACTCCAGTGCCTTCTCCGCGTCCCGCAGCTTCGCGGTCAGCGCGGCCACGCGGTCGGGTAGTTCGTCGGCGGGCGCCTTGAGCGAGGTGGCCAGGCCCGACACGAGAGCGCGCTCACGGGCCTGGTGCCGGTAGGCATCCATTCCGACGTACGCCTCCACCCGCCGGATACCCGACCCGACAGAGGCCTCCCCCAACAGACTCACCGGGCCGATCTGCGCGGAACTGGAGACGTGGGTGCCGCCACACAGTTCCATCGAGAACGGTCCGCCGATCTCCACCACCCGGACCAACGACCCGTAGTTCTCGCCGAACAACGCCATCGCGCCCATCCGCCGGGCCTCGTCGAGGCTGGTCTCGATCGTGTTCACGCCGTAGTCGGCGTCGACGGCGGCGTTGGTGATCTCCTCGACCTGTGCGAGGACGTCCGCAGGGATGGAGCCCGACCAGTTGAAGTCGAACCGCATGTACCCCGGCTTGTTGAGCGAGCCGGCCTGTACGGCCTCCGGTCCGAGGATCTGACGCAGTGCGGCGTGCACTAGGTGGGTGGCCGAGTGGCCCTGCGTGGCCCCCTTGCGCCACTCGGGGTCGACGGCCGCGGTGACGAGCTGGCCGGCCTCGACCTCGCCGCCGGTGAGGACGCCCTTGTGGATCCAGAGCTTCTTCCCGATCTTCTGCACGTCGTCGACCTGCATCTGGAAACCGGCGGTGGAGATCATCCCGCGGTCACCGAGCTGCCCGCCGGACTCGGCGTAGAACGGCGTCCGGTCGAGGACGAACTCGACCCTGTCGCCGTCCCGGGCGACGGGAACGGACTCGCCGCCGGACACGATGCCCAGGAGGGTGGACTCGTCGGTGAGCTCGGTGAACCCGGTGAAGACGGTCTCGCCCGCGTCGAGGAAGTCGCGGTACACCGACAGATCGGCATGGGCGTGCTTCTTGGACCGCGAGTCCGCCTTGGCCCTGGCGCGCTGCTCGGACATGAGGGAACGGAAACCCGCCTCGTCCACCTTCAGGCCGGCCTCGGCCGCCATCTCCAGTGTCAGGTCGATGGGGAACCCGTGGGTGTCGTGGAGAGCGAAGGCCTGGCGGCCCGTGAGGGTGGCCGCGCCCGACTCCCTGGCGTCCTCGGCGGCACGCTCGAAGAGCTGGGTTCCCGACTCGAGGGTCTTGAGGAACGCGACCTCCTCGGCCACGGCGATGCGCTCGATGCGCTCGTACCCGGCGACCGTCTCGGGGAAGGACGGGCCGATCGCCTCCTTCACGGTGGCCATGAACTCGGCCATCGTGTCTCCGGTCGCGCCGAGGAGCCGGACGGACCGGACGATGCGCCGCAACAGACGCCGCAGGATGTACCCGCGCCCCTCGTTGCCGGGGGTCACGCCGTCGGAGATGAGCATGTACGCCGTCCGCGCGTGGTCCGCGATCACCCGGAAGCGCACGTCGGAGGCTTTGTCCACCCCGTACTTGGTGCCGGAGAGCCGCTCGGCAGTGTCGATCACCGGGCGGAGCAGATCGGTCTCGTAGACGTTCTCGACGCCCTGGAGCAGGAACGCGACGCGCTCGATCCCCATCCCGGTGTCGATGTTCTGCTTGGGTAGCGGGCCCAGGATCTCGAAGGCGTCCTTGCCGGTGCCCTCACCGCGCTCGTTCTGCATGAACACGAGGTTCCAGATCTCGATGTAGCGGTCCTCGTCCGCCTCCGGTCCGCCTTCGACCCCGTACTCCGGTCCGCGATCGTAGAAGATCTCAGAGCACGGACCGCAGGGCCCGGGGACGCCCATGGACCAGTAGTTGTCCGCCATGCCGCGGCGCTGGATGCGGGCCTCGGGGACGCCGACCACGTCGCGCCAGATGCCGTAGGCCTCGTCGTCGTCGAGGTACACGGTGACCCACAGCAGTTCCGGGTCGATTCCGAACCCGCCGTCCTGCACGGATGAGGTGAGTAGCGACCACGCGTGGCGGATCGCCCCCTCCTTGAAGTAGTCACCGAAGGAGAAGTTGCCCGCCATCTGGAAGAAGGTGTTGTGGCGGGTGGTGATGCCCACCTCCTCGATGTCGAGCGTGCGCACGCACTTCTGGATGGAGGTCGCCGTGGCGTGTTCGGGGGTCTCCTGTCCCAGGAAGTAGGGCTTGAAGGGGACCATCCCGGCGTTGACGAACAGCAGGTTCGGGTCGTCCAGGACCAGTGATGCGCTGGGGACCTCGGCGTGACCGGCCCTGACGAAGTGGTCGAGGAATCGGCGCCGGATCTCATGGGTCTGCACAGGGGGCCTCACTGGTGGTCTACGGAGGTGGTGGATCAGTCGACTCACCAGCCTACCGGCGCACCTTCAGGGTCGAGGAATGGCTCTCACCTCAGATCCGGGCCTGCTCGCCGCCGCGTGTCGGCCGGCGACCAGCTCTGCTCTACCGGCCGCGCCCGGGAACCGCCTCGGCAGCAGGCAGGATCACCCCGGCATAGGGGGTAGGAGAATGCCGAAGTTGGCGGCGGTGATGAACGCCTCCTCGGGCAGCAGGCCCAGGCTGTGTGCGCCGGTTCCCCAGACGCCTACCGAGGTGGCCACCCCGACCAGGGTTGAGAAGATGCTCGCGATACTCATGTGTCCTCCGAACTCGTGTTCCATGGTGTGCCTGCCAGGACAGGTCGCATCAGGTTCACACACACTGGACTGGTCGGTCAGGGCTTCCCGCGGATGATCCCCCGGAGCTTGGCCACACGCGCTCCGAGCTCACGTTCGTGACCGTGGCCAGGCGGGCAGTAGTAGTCCTGCCCGACCAACTCGTCCGGTGCGTACTGCTGCCGGACCACTCCGGCCGACGCCTCGTGCGCGTACTTGTAGCCCACACCGTTCCCGAGCCCCTTGGCTCCGGCGTAGTGACCGTCCCGCAGGTGCCTGGGGACCTCCCCGACGCCCCCGGCGCGGACGTCTGCCATCGCCGAGTCGATCGCGGAGATCACCGCGTTGGACTTGGGCGCGGTAGCCAGGTGGATGGTGGCCTGGGCCAGGGCGAGCCGGCATTCGGGCAGGCCCACCTTCTGCACGATCTCCGCCGCGGCTGACGCGGCGAGCAACGCAGTGGGATCGGCCATACCGATGTCCTCGCTCGCGTGCACCATCAGTCGCCGCGCGATGAAGCGCGGGTCCTCCCCCGCGACCAGCATCCGGGCGAGGTAGTGCAGGGCCGCGTCGACGTCCGACCCGCGGATGGACTTGATGAATGCACTCGTGACGTCATAGTGCTGATCCCCGTCACGGTCGTAGCGCACCGGTGCCGCGTCCAGGCTCAACTCGACGGTCTCCGGGGTGACCACGTGGTCCTCGGCGGCCCCCGCAGCGGCTTCCAGGATGGTCAGGCTCCGGCGCGCGTCCCCGCCGGAGAGACGGACGATGTCCTCCACCGCGGCGTCCGTCACCTCGACCGCGCCCGCATAACCTCGGTCGTCGGCCACGGCGCGCCGGATCACCGTGGCCACCCCCGCCCCGTCCAGCCCCTGCAGCTCGGCGATGAGCGAACGGCTGAGCAGCGGGGCGATCACCGAGAAGTGCGGGTTCTCCGTGGTCGCGGCCACCAGGAGCACTATGCCGTTCTCCACCGCGGCCAGCAGTGCGTCCTGTTGGCTCTTGGAGAACCGGTGGACCTCGTCGATGAAAAGCACGGTGCGCCGGCCGTGGATCTGGCGTGTCCGCGCGTCCTCGATCACCGCCCGGACGTCCTTGACCCCGGCGCTCAGGGCGGACAGCGCCACGAAGTGCCGGCCGGACGAGCTGGCCACCAGGTTGGCCAGCGTCGTCTTGCCCGTGCCCGGCGGCCCGTAGAGGATCACCGACGATCCTCCCCGGCCCTCGACCAGTCGCCGCAACGGCGAGTTGGCGCGGAGCAGGTGCTCCTGTCCGACCACCTCGTCCAGAGTGCGCGGCCTCATCCGCACCGCCAGCGGGGCCGACGGGTCGACGGGCGGCGGTGCCGACCCCTCTCGCGGTCCCGCGTCCCCGGCCGCGAACAGCCCTGCATCATCGCTCACGCGACCCAGGCTACCGACGGCCCCCGACACTGCCCCGGGGTGAACAGCAGGAGGCGAACGGGCCGACGGGGTGGACCGGCTCGTCGCCGTCGGGTTGTCTGGAACCCGCGTGTGCCCCGTCCCGACGGGGTAGACCTGTGACCAGTCACGTCT
>NZ_JAALDX010000304.1 GCF_014145095.1 Dietzia sp. SLG310A2-38A2
TCTGCCGTTCGCAGAGGTGGGTCGCCGCCTGGCCGATCTCGCGGACGCGGCGCTCACCGCCGCGCTCGCGGTGGCGGTCTCCACGGTGTACCCGGACTCGCCCATGCCCGGCCGCCTCGGCGTGGTGGCCATGGGCAAGGGCGGGGCCCGCGAGCTCAACTACATCTCCGACGTCGACATCATCTTCGTCTCCGAACCCGCGGACGCCAAGACCGGTCGGGTGGCCGGGGAGATGATGCGCCTCGGGTCGATGGCGTTCTTCGAGGTGGACGCCGCGCTGCGACCCGAGGGTAAGTCCGGCGAGCTGGTGCGGACGCTGGAGTCGCACGAGGCCTACTACAGGCGGTGGGCCAAGACGTGGGAGTTCCAGGCGCAGCTCAAGGCCCGCCCGATGACCGGCGACCTGGCCCTGGCCACCGAGTACTACGACACCGTGCATCCGCTGGTGTGGACCGCCTCCGAGCGGGACGACTTCGTCCACGACGTCCAAGCCATGCGTCGGCGGGTGGAGGAGAACGTCCCCGAACCGCTCCGGGAGCGCGAGCTCAAGCTCGGTCGCGGGGGTCTGCGCGACGTGGAGTTCGCGGTCCAGCTCCTGCAACTGGTGCACGGTCGCACGGACGAGGAGCTGCGCGTCGTGAGCACGGTGGACGCCCTCGGGGCGCTCCGGGCGGGCGGGTACATCGCGCGGGAGGACGGCGCCAACCTGGTGGCCGCGTACGAGTTCCTGCGCCTGCTCGAGCACCGTCTCCAGCTCCAGCGCTACAAGCGCACCCACCTGCTCCCCGAGGACGGAGACCAGGAGGGGTACCGCTGGCTCGCCCGGGCCGCCCACATCCGGCCGAGCAGTCGGCACGACGCCGCGGAGGTGCTGCTCGAGCAGCTGCGCCAGGTCCGCAGCCGGGTGCGCAGACTCCACTCCAAGCTGTTCTACCGCCCGCTGCTGGACTCGATCGCCGCCTACGACGCGGAGGCCCTGTCCCTGAGTTCCGAGGCGATGGAGCGGCAGCTGGCGGCGCTGGGGTTCGGCGCCCCACGCCACGCGCTCGGGCATCTCCGAGCCCTCGCCGGGCAGAACAACCGTCGCGGCCGGATCCAGGCGTTGCTGTTGCCCGCCTTCATGGAATGGCTCGCCGACACCCCGGACCCGGACGCCGGGCTGCTGGCCTACCGCAAACTGTGTGAGGAGCACCAGGACGTCACCTGGTTCCTGCGCATCCTGCGCGACGACAGCATCGTGGCGCGCCGCCTGGTGACGGTCCTGGGCACATCTGCGTTCGTCTCCGAACTCCTGCTCCGCAACCCCGAGGTGATCCCGGAACTGACCGACGGGGCCGAGGGGCCCGTGCTCGTGGCGTCCAAGGTCTCCGACATCGCCTCCGCGCTGTCGGCCTCGGCCTCCCGCCACCGCACCCCCGAGAAGGTGATCGCCGCGGCGAGGTCGCTGCGGCGGGCCGAGCTGGCCCGGATCGGCGCCGCCGACGTCCTGGGGTTGGTCTCCGTACCGGAAGTCGGCAAGCGACTGTCGGCCGTGTGGCGGGCGGTGCTCGAGGCGTCGCTCGCGGCGGTGATGAGGGACATGGCCCCCGAGGGGCAGGCGTCGCCGGCCCGACTCGCGTACATCGGGATGGGGCGACTCGGTGGGGACGAGCTGTCCTACGGATCCGACGCGGACGTGATGATCGTGTGCGACCCGGTGGAGGGTGTCGCCGAGGACGTGGCCGTCCGGTGGGCCGTCCAGGTGGCCGAACGGGTGGGCAGACTGCTCTCCTCGCCGTCGTCGGACCCACCGCTCGACCTCGACGCCGACCTCCGACCGGAGGGTCGCAACGGACCCCTCGTCCGGACACTCGCGTCCTACCGCGCCTACTACTCCAAGTGGGCCGAGACGTGGGAGCTGCAGGCCCTGCTCCGGGCGGCGTTCGCGGCGGGGGATCGCGACCTGGGCCTGGACTTCCTGCACATGATCGACGAGTTCCGCTATCCGGCGGAAGGGGTGCCGCCGAAGGTGGTGCAGGAGATCCGGCGGATGAAGGCGCGGATCGACACCGAGCGGTTGCCCCGGGGTGCCGACCCGGCCACCCACACCAAGCTCGGCCGCGGCGGCCTGGCGGACGTCGAGTGGTCCGCCCAGCTGCTCACCATGCAGCACGCGGCCCGGGTGCCGGGCCTGCACACCACCTCCACCCTGGAGGCGCTCGAGGCCGCGGCCGCGGCGGAGTTGCTCTCGGAGGGCGAGCGGGAGGCACTGGTGCAGTCGTGGCTCATGGCCGCCCGCGCCCGCAACGCCCTGGTGCTGGCCCGCGGCAAGGCGGTCGACCAACTCCCCGGGCAGGGCAAGATCCTGGCGGCCGTGGCCAGCATCTGCGCGGGGTCATCCGACGGCGCGGAGTTCCTCAACCAGTACCTA
>NZ_JAALDX010000305.1 GCF_014145095.1 Dietzia sp. SLG310A2-38A2
TCCCGTGGACATCTCCGACTCGCAACGATCGGCCCGACAACCCGCATCGGACCGTGATCGGCGTTACGGTCGGACCCATGACGTCGATCCAACGAACCCGGAACATCGATCCGATCACCGCCGCCGACCTGGAGTCGCTGGGTACCGCCTCCGGACCGGCGGTGTCGGTGTTCATGCCGACGCACCGCGGAGGACCGGAGACGCGGGAGGGCCCGCTGAGGTTGCGCTCGCTGCTCGACCGCGCGCAGGCCGAGCTGGTCACCCGGGGCGCCCCGGACGAGGAGGCCGCCGAGCTGGTCGCGCCGCTCCGCCAGCTGGGCAGCCAGGACCGCTTCTGGCAGCACACGGCCCACGGACTGGCGCTCTATGCCGCTCCCGGGATCGCGCGGGTCTTCCGGCTGGGCGCCGAGATGCCGGAACTGGTCCACGTGTCCGACTCGTTCGCCGTCCGTCCCCTGGTCCCGGCCGCGATCGGCGACGGCGAGTTCCTGATCCTGGCACTGAGCCAGAACTCGGTGCGCCTGTTCGAGGCCACCCGGGGTTCGGTCCACGAGCGGGACATCGGTTCCGCTCCGGGGTCAATGGAGGATGCCGAGGGTCGCACCGAGCGCGAGCCCCAGCTGCAGCACCAGGCCGCGGCCGGGGGTACCGCCGCCTTCCACGGCCACGGGGCCGGCGGCGAGGTGGACCGCGTGATGCTGCAGAAGTTCTTCCGCCAGGTTGCCGCGGGCATCGACGAGCTGCTCGCGGGGCCCGATCGCCGACCGCTCGTGCTGGCGGCAGTGGCCGAGCATCACCCGATGCTCAGGGACGAGCTGTCCTATCCCCACCTCCTCGACGAGGTGGTGGCCGGGAACCCGGACCATGCCAGTGGCGCGGAGCTGCAGGAGAAGGCGTGGCCGATCGTCCAGCCCGTCCTCAGTGCCGATGCCGCCGCCGCGACCGAGCGATTCGGGGAAGCCCTCGGGACCGGGCTGGGGGTGAGCGACCCCCGGGAGATTGTCACCGCGGCCGCCGAGGGCCGGGTGGAGACGCTGATCCTCACCGGGGCGGCCTGTCGTCCGGAGGATCAGCCGGGTGACCTGGACGACGCCGTGGGCCATACCTGCGCCACGTCCGGCCGGCTCGTGGTGCTCGAGGCCCTCCCGCACGGCAACGCGGTCGGCGCGATCTTGCGCTACTGACCGTGGTGGCGAGCTCGGGCTCCCGCGCGACACGACCTTACCCGCGGGTAAGGTCGCCCTCGGGCAGGGCACAATGGGCGATATGAGCGCCAGCCATCCGCACTTGACCAGCCCTCTCGTCGTCGGGCCTCTCACCCTGCGCAACCGCGTGGTGATGGGGTCCATGCACACCGGGCTCGAGGACCGCAGCAAGCATCTGCCCGAGCTCACGGCCTACTTCGCCGAGCGGGCGCGCGGCGGCACCGCCATGATGATCACCGGTGGGTTCTCGCCCGACGTCGAGGGCTGGCTGCTCCCTGCCGGGTCGATGATGGCCAGCCGGCGGATGGCGGACAAACACCGCGCCCTCACCGACGCAGTCCACGCCGAGGGCTCGCACATCCTGCTCCAGCTGCTGCACGCCGGCCGGTACGGGTATCAGCCGTTCGTCCGCTCGGCCTCGTCCACCAAGTCTCCGATCAGCATGTTCAAGGCCCGCGCCCTGAGTTCGCGGGGCGTCGAGCGCACCATCGACCACTGGGTCCGGGCCGCGCGGCTGGCGCGCCGTGCGGGGTACGACGGCGTCGAGATCATGGGCTCCGAGGGGTACCTGATCAACCAGTTCCTCGCGGCCCGGACCAACCAGCGCACCGACTCCTGGGGTGGCACCGCGAGCAAGCGCATGCGGTTCCCCGAGGAGATCGTCCGCCGGGTCCGCGCCGAGGTGGGCCCGGACTTCCTGATCCAGTACCGCATCAGCGTGCTCGACCTGGTGCCGGACGGGCAGACCTGGGACGAGACCGCCGAGCTCGCCCAGCGCCTCGAGGCCGCGGGGGTCGATGTGTTCAACACCGGCATCGGCTGGCACGAGGCCCGCATCCCCACCATCGTCACGTCGGTGCCCCGCGCGGCGTTCGTCGACCTGGCGGCCCGGCTCAAGCAGACCGTGGGCGTGCCGGTGATCGCCTCCAACCGCATCAACACCCCGGACGTGGCCGAGCAGATCCTCGCGAGCGGGCAGGCCGACCTGGTGTCGATGGCGCGGCCGCTGCTCGCGGACCCGGCGTTCGCGGCCAAGGTCATCGAGGGGCGGGCCGACGAGATCAACATCTGCATCGCCTGCAACCAGGCCTGCCTCGACCACACCTTCGCCAACAAGCGGGCGTCGTGCCTGGTCAATCCCCGCGCCGGCCGGGAGACGGAGCTGGTGCTCACGGTGGCCCCCTCGCGCCGGCGGGTGGCCGTGGTGGGCGCAGGTCCCGCGGGTCTGGCCTGCGCGGAGGCGGCCGCGTCACGCGGGTTGGCCGTCGAGGTGTTCGAGGCCGAGGACGAGATCGGCGGGCAGTTCCGCTACGCCATGCGCGTGCCGGGCAAGGAGGAGTTCGCGGCGTCCCTGGCCTACTTCAGCCGCCGCCTCGACGTGCTCGGGGTTCCCGTTCACCTGGGCCGGCGAGCCGCCGCCGCGGACCTGGCCGGGTTCGACCACGTGGTGGTGGCGACCGGCGTCCGCCCGCGGGAGCTGGATCTGCCGGGTGCTGACCATTCGATGGTCATGACCTACCCCGAGCTGCTCACCGGTGCGCGCAGACCCGGCCGTCGCGTGGCGGTGATCGGTGCCGGCGGGATCGGCGTCGACGTCTCCGTGTTCCTGCTGGCCGGAGGGCCGGGATTAGAGCTCGACGGCCGCCGCGCCCGCGGCCACTCCACCGACGTAGAGGCGTGGAAGCAGCACTGGGGCGTGACGGACCCGGCCGTCGACCGCGCAGGCCTGGGCACCGCTGTCCTGGACGACCCCGCGCACGAGGTGCACCTGCTCCAGCGCAAGACCACCTCGATCGGCAAGGGTCTGGGCAAGACGACCGGCTGGGTCCACCGCGCCGAGCTCAAGACGGGCGACGTCCAGCAGTACACCGGGGTGACCTACGAGAAGATCGACGACGACGGGCTGCACATCGTCGACGCGGACGGCTCGCACCGCGTGGTGCCGGTGGACTCGGTCGTGGTGTGCGCGGGCCAGGAGTCGGTGCGCGACCTCGCCGACGAGCTGACCCGATCCGGCGGCAGGGCGGGCGACAACCCCCGGGTCCACGTGATCGGTGGTGCCGATGTGGCCGCCGAGCTGGACGCCAAGCGGGCGATCAAGCAGGGCGTGGAGCTCGCGGCCACGCTCTGAGCAGCTGCCCCTTCCTCCGTCCGCCAACTGGGATGGGGTGTGGGGCGGGGAGGGGGCCGAGGCCTGAGTCCGCGCAGCTCAGGCGCAGCGCTTCTCGCGGCGGCGGTCGACGATGCTGAACGCCAGCGCCGCCGCGGCCAGCGCGGCGATCAGCCCGAGCGCGGCCCGGAACGCGAGCAGCCAGTCGTCCTGGGATTCGACGATCCAGAACAGCACGCCGGGAACGACCGCCGTGCCGATCGCGGTGCCCATGCGTTGGCCCAGCGAGATGATGCTGCCGGCCACCCCTCCGTACGCGGGGTCGACCGCCCGCAGCGTCAGCGTCTGATTGGGGGAGATGGTCATGCCCTGGGCGGTGCCCATCAGCGCGGCGGGGGCCACGAAGATGAGGTAGCCCACCGCCCCGGACTCCACCAGGCCGGCGAGCAGGATGAACGCCAGCAGCGCGGTGATGGTGAGACAGAACCCCACGATGACCAACCGCCGGCCTAGCTTCAGCACGAACCGTCCCGCGACCTGTGCGGACACTGCGGCGCAGATCGAGGCGGGCAGGCTGACCAGAGCGGAGTCGATCGGCGCGTACCCCAGGTGGAACTGCAGATACATGGGCATCACGATCCACAGGCTGGTCCCGCCCATGAAGTAGATCGAGACGATGATCATGCCGTTGCGGAACGCCGGATCGCGGAAGATCTCGGGATTGACCAGTGGCGGGCGACCGACCCGCTCGTAGCGGCGCTCCCACCAGGCAAACGCCCCGAGCAGGGCCACCCCGAGCGGGACCAACGCCCACAGCGCGGGGTGGGCCCCGCGGTTGAGGAAGGGCAGCATCACCGAGAGCACGGCCGCCCCGAGCAGCACGATGCCGACCGGGTCCAGGTCGAGGCGGCGGCGCGCTGCCTTCTGCGGCGGTGTCACCGGCGCTGAGGCGTTGGTCG
>NZ_JAALDX010000306.1:0-1673 GCF_014145095.1 Dietzia sp. SLG310A2-38A2
TCCAGCCGGTCGCGATCGCGCCGGGGTACAGCGCGGTGATCGCCGTGATCCGGGTGAGCGGGTGGTTGCGGTCGGCGGTGCGCGGGACCCACAGGCCTCGATGGTGCGGGACGAGGCCGCTGGAGTGCAGGCGCCGCCCGCGTTCGGGGACGAGGTCGCGGGTGCGGCGGGGTGACGGATCGGGGCGCATGGGGCAAGCGTCGACGACGACGAGCGTGGCATCCCTCGTCCATCCCGCGATTTCGGCATCGTCTGTGGAGACGGGCGGCCCTGTGGAGCATCGGACCCGCCGGCCCGTCGAGAAGAGCGTTTCGCGCACCTCCCTTTCGGCCGATGTGAGCCGAACAGACTTCTCGTTGGTCGGCGATGACGAGGTGGGGCGTTGGCTGCGAAGGCGCGGGGGCGGTGTGACGAGAGTCGCTGGAGGGCCCTCGCAAGGCCGGTAGACTGGGCGATCATCGGCCGACCCGAGCGCAGGGTGGAGCTCCCACCCGCGGGCGGCCGACAGTAGAGCCCCCCGCGGGCCACGAGCACACCAGGAGATGACCTCAACGATGACCACTGTCGCCGTAGTCGGAGCCACGGGCCAGGTGGGGCGCGTGATGCGCGCCCTGCTGGAGGAGCGGGAGTTCCCGGCCGACGAGGTGCGGTTCTTCGCCTCCGCGCGGTCGGCGGGCACCACTCTGCCGTTCCGCGGCGAGGACATCGTGGTCGAGGACACCGCTGCCACCACTGACGAGGAGCTCGCGGGCATCGACATCGCCCTGTTCTCGGCGGGCGGCACGATGTCCAAGGAGCAGGCGCCCAGGTTCGCGGCGGCCGGCGCCGTCGTCGTCGACAATTCCTCCGCCTGGCGCAAGGACCCCGACGTCCCGCTGATCGTCTCCGAGGTCAACCCCGAGGCCGCGCAGAACCCGCCCAAGGGCATCATCGCCAACCCCAACTGCACCACCATGGCCGCGATGCCGGTGCTCAAGGTGCTCCACGACGCCGCCGGGCTCAAGCGGCTCGTCGTCTCCACCTACCAGGCCGTGTCCGGGTCGGGTCTGGCCGGCGTCGACGCGCTCAACGACCAGGTGACCGGCAACATCGGCGCGGGCCACGAGCTCGTGCACGACGGGCGGGCACTGAGCGTGGACGACAACGGTCCGTACACGGCGCCGATCGCGTTCAACGTGCTGCCGATGGCGGGCGCGCTGGTCGACGACGGGTCGGAGGAGACCGACGAGGAGCAGAAGCTGCGCAACGAGTCGCGCAAGATCCTCGGCCTGCCCGAGCTGCGTGTGGCCGGCACCTGCGTGCGCGTGCCCGTGTTCACCGGTCACACGCTGAGCATCAACGCCGAGTTCGAGCGCGACATCACCCCGGACCAGGCGCGCGAACTGCTCTCGACCGCGGCGGGCGTGAAGGTCGTGGACGTGCCGACCCCACTGGACGCGGCGGGCATCGACGAGTCGCTGGTGGGCCGCATCCGCCAGGACCAGTCGATCGAGGGCGACAGGGGCCTGAACCTCATGGTGGCGGGCGATAACCTGCGCAAGGGTGCAGCGCTCAACACCATCCAGATCGCGGAGTTGCTGGTCAGGTAGCGCGCCCGCCGCGGTTCCCACCCCCGCCTCGATAAGAGCGTTCCGCGCACCCGCCTCTCGGGCGATGTGTGCGGAACGCTCTTC
>NZ_JAALDX010000306.1:1879-4861 GCF_014145095.1 Dietzia sp. SLG310A2-38A2
GACTGTGTGGGCCTGAACGACGACGCGATGCGCTCTGACGCTCGGGCGGAGGAGCGCGGCGACGATCCGATGATCGAGGTCCGCGAGCTGCGCAAACAATACGGTCGCCGTGGTCCGGTCGCGCTCAAGGGCATCGACTTCACGGTGGGTCGTGGCGAACTCTTCGGTCTGCTCGGGCCCAACGGCGCCGGCAAGACCACGACGTTGGGGATTCTCACCACGCGGGTGAAGCCGACCTCCGGCACCGCGCGGATCGACGGCATCGACGTGGTGGCCGGACCGCAGGCGGTCAAGCGGCGGATCGCGGTGATGCCGCAGCAGAGCAACCTGGACCGATCGTTGACCGCCCTGGAGAATCTGACGTTCCACGGCGCCTACTACGGCATGCGGCTGAAGGACAGGCGACGGCGCTCCCGTGAGCTGTTGGAACAGTTCGGGTTGGCCGACCGCGCCGATGAGCAGGTGGAGAACTTCTCCGGCGGTATGGCGCAGCGCGTACTCATCGCGCGGGCACTCATGCACCGTCCGCCGCTGCTCTTCCTCGACGAACCGACCACGGGGCTGGATCCGCAGTCGCGGTTGTTCCTCTGGGACCGGGTGACCGAACTCCACCGCTCCGGCACCACGATCATGCTGACCACGCACGATATGGCGGAGGCGGATCGACTGTGCGAGCGGATCGCGATCGTCGACCACGGTCAGCGCATCGCGTTGGACACGCCGGCCGGTCTGCGGGATCTGTTGCCGGGTGGTCGCGGCATCGAGCTCGTGCTGGACGCGCCCGACGATCCCGCTCCGCTGCTGGCAGAACTGGGGGAGACGGAGTCCGCCGAGCTCGAGCAGGGACGGTGGCGGGTGCGGTGTTACGGCGACAGTCGCCTGGGTGAGGCGATCGCGGTCGCCGAACAACGAGGAGCCGTGGTCCACGACGCGCGCCGGCTCGAGGGCAGCCTGGAAGACGTGTTCGTGCACCTGACCGGGCGGGAGCTGCGATGAGTGACCTGACGAGAAACAGTGACCTGACGAGAGACCAGGACCCGATGCTGGCGCGCGCGACCGGTTTCCGGGCCTTCCTGGGCCTGCTGCAGCGTGACATCTGGAACACCCTCCGTCACGAGCTCGGGGGCTTCCTCGCGCAGTCGCTCATGCAACCGTTGGCGTTCCTCTTCGTCTTTGGCCTCGTCCTGCCGGAGATCGGCGCGGTGGACGAGGCCTACGCGACGCAACTGCTGCCGGGCATCATCGCGCTGACGCTCGTGCTGACGGCCCTGCAGAACGTGGCGCTGCCGTTGGTGATCGAGTTCTCGTACACCAAGGAGATCGAGGACCGACTGTTGGCGCCGATCTCTCCGCTGATGGTGGGGGTGGAGAAGCTGGTGTTCGCGACCGGTCGGTCCCTGATCGCGGCGCTGCTGATCCTGCCGCTCGCCGCACTGATCCTTCCGGGTGGGGTGCAGACCGGAGGGGCGAACTGGGGAGTGTTCGCCGTACTCCTGATCGTCGGCGGCCTTGCCGGGGCGTCGATCGGCCTGGTGCTGGGCACGTCGGTCCCGGCGCGACGCATCAACATGGTCTTCGCGTTGGCCCTCACGCCGCTGATCTTCACCGGTGCGACGTTCTACCCGTGGCAGCTGCTCGACTCCCTGCGGTGGTTCCAGGTGCTGACGTTGTTCAACCCGCTCACCTACGTCTCGGAGGGCATGCGCGCCGCCCTGACCTCGTCGCCGCATCTGGGGGCGGAGTGGATCGCGCTCGGGCTCGGGGTCTCGACGCTGGCGTTCGCGGTCATCGGTCTGCGCGGGTTCGTCCGCCGTGCGGTGGACTGACGACTTCGGCGTGGTGCGTGCGTGACCGGGCTGCGGCCCCTCGTCGCGTCCTCACTGCGGTAGCCAGCCCGGATCGTATTTATTACGGTGGGCGGCGCCAGTGAGAGTCAACCGGGAGGTACGTGCCCCCGGAGGGAAGGAACAGGTGACGTCAATGCATGTCATTTCGAGCAGGATTCATACCATCATCGGCCTGATCGTGGGTGCCGTCCTCGTCGTCGCACCGTGGATCTTCGGCTTCGCGGACGTCGAGGCCGCCAAGTGGACGGCGATCGTCGTCGGTGTGGTGATCCTGTTGAGCGAGCTGACCACCACCAGCCCCGTCAGTCCCATGAAGCTGGTGCCCATGCGCATCCACGTGTGGACCGATGTGCTGGTGGGTGTCGTGCTGGCTGCGTCGCCGTGGATCTTCGGCTTCGCCGACAACGACGCCAAGGTGTGGGTGCCGCACCTCGTCGTGGGTATCGCGGTGATCGGGTACGCCCTCATCACTCGAACGGACGACGAGACCGCCGCCACGACCACCAGGACTCGCGAGCCGCACGCGACCAGCGGCCTCTGAGTCCGGAGTGGCCCCCGATGGGGAGCCGCCGCACGTCCCCCGGGCCGCGGGTTCCGGTTGAGGCCGTCAGTAGCCGCGGCCGTACTCGACCACGGACAGCAGGTCCTCGCCGTCGACGAACCTGCGCAGGTTCTCCGCGAGCGGCGCCGCCATCTCCTCGGTGAGCCGTCCGGCCGGGTTGGCGACGTGCGGGGTGATCACCACGTTGTCGAGGCCGAACAGCGGGTCGTCCGGCGCGGGTGGCTCCGGATCGGTCACGTCGAGCGCGGCGCCGCCGATTACTCCGGCGGTGAGTGCGCGGTAGAGGGCTGCCTGGTCGATCAGGGGCCCGCGGGCCACGTTGACGATCCAGGAGTGCGGGCGGAGCAGCGCCAGGGTGCGGTGGTTGATCAGGTGACGGGTCTCCGGGGTGTCGGGCGCGGCCAGCACCACGTGGTCGGCCTGCGCGAGCACCTCCTCGGTTCGCTCGGCCGGAACGGTGAGGGCGGCTCCCTCGACCGGGCGGCCGGACCTGGTGACGGCGAGTGTTCGCGCTCCGCAGGCGGTGAGCAGTGGCACGAGCTCGCGGCCGATGCCGCCGGCGCCGATGATCGC
>NZ_JAALDX010000307.1 GCF_014145095.1 Dietzia sp. SLG310A2-38A2
CCGAGCAGCATCGCGCCCAGAGCGCGCGGGTAGACGGTGAAGCGGCCGCCGCCCCGGCTGACCGTGACCCCGGCCCCGGTGGCGCAGGCACTCTCGACACCCGCCCGTCTCACCTCCGAGCGGGGCGCGCCGCGGGAACGGGAGGTCCGGTAGATGACGGTGTGCCCCGCGGCCGCCAGGCCGTCCGCGACATGCTCCAGATACCGCTCGCTTCCACCGCCCTGCGGATGGGTGCTGTCTCGCCAGCACAGCAGCAGGATTCGAGCCACGGCGCACACTGTACGCAGCGCGGGTCGGGCGGAGGGCCGCCGGTATCGTCTGCGCTGTGACCCCACCTGCAGATCATCGGTCGAGCGCGCTGCGTTCGGTGGCCCGCCGCGCCACCCTCGGACGCTCGCTCGGGCTCCTGCGCTCGTTCCCCCTGGAGCAGTCCGACCCGGATGCCTTCTACTCCGGGCTGGCGCGGGACACGGTCGAGCTGGTGGCGGACCTCTGGGCGGAGTCGGGGGACCTGTCGGGAGACGGGTCGGTGGGCTCGGCGACCGCAGCGGATCGTGGGCATCCCGCGAGAGCCCGTCTCCCGGGGCTCACGGTGCTCGACGTGGGGGGAGGGCCCGGGTATTTCTCGGATGCCTACGCCGCGGAGGGCGCGCGCTACGTCTCCGTCGAGCCCGACGTGGGGGAGATGTCCGCAGCCGGGTTGGACCAGTCGGGCTCGGTCCGGGGGAGCGGGATGTCGCTGCCGATCCGGTCGGACTCGGTGGACGTGTGCATCTCCTCCAACGTGGCCGAGCATGTGCCCGAGCCCTGGACGATGGCCGAGGAGATGCTCAGGGTGACGCGACCCGGTGGTCTCGTCGTGGTCTCCTACACCCTCTGGTACGGCCCGTTCGGTGGTCACGAGATGGGGATGACCCACTACCTCGGCGGAGAGCGTGCCCGGCGGATGTACGAACGTCGACACGGACACCCGCCGAAGAACGTCTACGGCGACTCGCTGTTCGAGGTGGGGTGCGCGGAGGGCCTCGAGTGGGCGCGGGGCACCGACTCGGGCGTACTGCTCGCCGCCTTCCCGCGATACCACCCGCGGTGGGCGTGGTGGCTGGTGCGCGTGCCACTGGTCCGCGAGGTCCTGGTGTCGAATCTCGTGCTGGTGCTGCGGGCCCGGTAAGCACCGCGTGCACCGGGCGGCATGTGCGAGGCGCCGGGCGGCATGCGCTGGGCACCTGGCGGCATGCGCGAGGCGCCGGGCGGCGTCGCCGAGGTCCGCCCGGGGATACGGACACTCGTCTACCATGGGTGGAACACGTTCTTGTTTTCTACCTCTCGGAGGTCCCCGTGGTCGTCGTCCATGACAAGCTCTTCTCCGGCACGCGCTGGACCGATCCCCTTTCCACGGGGGTTCTCGAGGTGACGTCCCCGGCAACGAACGCCGTCGTCGGGCGGGTGGCCGAGACCACCACGGAGGACGTCGACGAGATGGTCAGCCAGGCCAGGGACTCCTTCGAGTCGGGCGTGTGGCGGCTCACCCCGCCCGCCGAGCGGGGCGCGCTGATCGGCCGGGTCGCAGACATGCTCGAGGAGCGCCAGGGCGAGGTCTGCCAGATCCTCTCCGACGAGATGGGCACCCCTCCGGGGACCGCCGCCATGATCCAGGTGACGCCCACGCTCGGTGTGCTGCGGTACTACGCGTCGCTGGCCGCGGACTTCCCGTGGTCCGAGGTCCGGCACGGCGACTACGGCGCCTCCGTGGTCACCCGTCAGCCTGTCGGCGTGGTCGCCGCCGTCACCGCGTGGAACGTCCCGCTCTACCTCAACTCCGCCAAGCTCGGCCCGGCACTGCTCTCGGGTAGCTCGGTGGTCCTCAAGCCGTCGTCCGCGACCCCGCTGTCCGCGCTGTGGCTGGCGGACCTGTTCCGGGAGGCCGGCCTGCCCGAGGGCGTGCTGTCCGTGGTGACCGGCCCAAGCTCCGTCGGCGACCACCTGGTTTCGCACCCGGAGGTCGACAAGATCTCGTTCACCGGCTCCACCGGGGTCGGCAAGCACATCGCCGGCATCGCCGCCCAGAACCTCACCCGCTGCTCGCTTGAGCTCGGCGGGAAGAGCGCGGCGATCGTCCTCGAGGACGCCGACATCGCCGCCAACGCCGGGACCATGGTGTTCTCCGCCCTGATGAACTCCGGCCAGGCGTGCGTGTCCCAGAACCGCATCCTCGCCCCGCGGTCGCGCTACGACGAGGTGGTGGAGGCCCTGGTCGAGAACGTCAAGGCCATGCCGGTCGGCGACCCGGCCGCCGAGGGCACCGCGTTCGGGCCGCTGGCCAACCACAAACAGAAGGACAGCGTCGAGGGGTACATCCGCAAGGGTGTCGAGGAGGGGGCGACGATCGCCTACGGCGGCGGGAAGGTCGAGGGCCTGCCCGCCGGCGTCGCCGAGGGTGCCTACGTCCAGCCGACCGTGTTCACCGACGTCGACAACTCCATGACCATCGCCCAGGAGGAGATCTTCGGGCCGGTACTCCAGGTCATCGCGTACGACACCGTCGACGAGGCCGTGCAGATCGCCAACGACTCCGAGTTCGGTCTAGCGGGCGCCGTGTACTCGGCCGACCCGGACGCCGCGCTGGCCGTGGCGCAGCGGGTGCGCACCGGCACCATGGGCATCAACTGGTACGCCTTCGACCCCAGCGCGCCGTTCGGTGGCTTCAAGAACTCCGGCCTCGGCCGCGAGAACGGACCCGAGGGGCTGGACGCCTACTGCGAGCTGCAGAGCGTGCTCATGCCGTTCGGGTGGGAGCCTCCCACCACGTGAGCGGCTGACCGCACCGCGTCACCAGCGGGCCGGGACTCCTCCGGGGTCCCGGCCCGCCGCGCTCACTCCACGCGGTAGCCGACGCCCCGGACGGTGTGGACCTTGTTCTCACCGATCTTGCGGCGCAACGACCGGATGTAGACGTTGACGATGTTCGAACCGGGGTCGAAGTCCATACCCCACACGCTCTCGAGCAACTGCTCACGGCTGATGGTCTCACCCTTGTTGCGCAACAGCATCTCCAGCAGCGAGTACTCACGGTTGGTAAGCTCCTGGATCCGGCCGTCGACCTCGACCCGGCGGGTACGGATGTCCAGGCGCATGCCGGCGTGCTCGAGGATGCCGGGGTCCTCCGACGCCTCGTGCTCGCGCAGACGGAGCCGGATGCGGGCCAGCAGCTCCGGCACACGGAAAGGCTTGACCATGTAGTCGTTGGCCCCGGAGTCCAGTCCCTCGACGGTGTTCGCGACGCTGTCGCGGGCCGTGAGGATGATGACGGGAGCCGCGAACCCACGGTCCCGCGCCTCGCGGAGCAGCGTCAGACCGTCGGTGTCCGGCAGCCCGATGTCCAGCAACATCAGATCGATGTCGGAGATGGTCGACAGGATGGACCGCGCGCTCTCCCCGTCCACAGCCTCGAGTGCGGTGTACTCGGCGCCGCCGAGTGCCTTGACCAGTACCGATCGGATGAGGTCGTCATCCTCCACGACGAGAACATTCGTCATGCATCCCTCCTTCTAAGACAATGGAGTATCCCACGAGGGCACGTGATTCGAGCGCGACTTCAGGTCGTGTCCCCGGGTCCGCCGGACCATCGGTGCCGTTCCGACCGTCCCGTGCCGGACCGACGGCGTCGCTCGGAGCCCCTACCGATCGAGGAGGTCGTCTCGTCACCGTCGGCGTCCGTGTCGTTCTCGGTGGCGGACGCGGATTCGGTGGCGGACTCGAAACTCGCGGCGACGTAGGGGACGACGATGCAGAACGCGGCCCCTCCGCCCTTCGCGTTGAAGGCGAACGCACGGCCCCCGTGGGCCCGGGCGATCGTCGCGACGATCGCCAGGCCCAGTCCGGTTCCCCCGCGTCCGTCCCGGAGCTGCCCTCGGGCGGTGTGGAACCGCTCGAAGATGCTCTCCTCCTCGCCGGGCGGGATCCCGGGTCCGCTGTCGCGCACCCACCACAGCAGGCGACGCCGGTAGTTCTCGCGATGTGGGGGGTCGGGCAGCGGTCCTGCCGCCAGGTCAGCGGTGACCGTCGGGTCCCCGGGGGCGATGGCGCGGCAGCCGATCTCGATCAGGTCGCCGGGGCCGGTGAACCGGACGGCGTTGGAGCAGAACTGGATGAGCGCCTGGGTGATCCGGTGCTGGTCCAGCAGGGCGACGTCCTCGGCGTACGGGAGGACCGACCACTCGCGGTCGGCGATCACGTCGATCTTGGCCTCGACGTCCAACACCAGTTCCGCGACGTCCGTGGGGGCGGTCTGGAGGAAGTCGGGACGGTCGGAGCGCGCGAGGGTGAGCAGGTCCTCGACGATCCGGGTCATGCGGGACAACTCGTCCTGCATGATCCGGGTGGTCTCGGCACGCTCCTCCGGATCCTCGGGCATGAGGTCCAGATTCCCCTGGACCACGGTCAGGGGCGTGCGGAGCTCGTGGCCGGCGTCGTCGAGGAATTCCCTCTGCGTCCGGTAGGCCTCCTCCACGCGCTCGAGCATCGCGTTGACCGTGTCGGCCAGGGAGACGATCTCGTCCGGGCCGTCGACGGGGACCCGTCGTGACAGGTCCGCGGCGGAGATGGTCTCCGCCGCCTCGCGGATCCTGCGGACGGGGACGATCATCCGGCCGGCCAGGAGCCATGCCACGAGCGCGCTGAGGACGATCCCGCCGGCGCCTGTGCTGAGCAGGAGGTCGGCGACGCGACCGGTGTCCTCGCGGGTGGGCGCGTCACTGATCGCGACCACGATGTTCGCCGGCCCGGCCGGGCTGTCGACCTCGGCCTTCCGCCAGCGCACGGTGCCGTCGAGGACACCGGACCCCTCGTCCGACACCAGCCCGATCCGTTGGATCTGGGACCGCATGGCCGGAGGGAACAGGGCGTCGTCGTCCGAGCTGAACCTCGACAGCGTGAACTGTGTCCCCGAGGTGGTGGCGGTCCCCACCAGGAGTAGTTCGGCCGACGGGTACTGCTGGGCCAGATAGGCGCGGATCAACTGCTCGGTGGTGGGGCTCTCCGACTCGTTCGACGGCAGTATCCCGGCCTCCATGAAGGTCGAGAAGTCCGCGGCCTCGCGGTTGAGACGCAGGTCGGTCGTCCGCTCGGCGGTGAGGTAGAGCACCTGCAGCGTGAACAGCACCATCGCGGCGAACACGGCGGCAGAGGTGAGCGTGATGCCCAGCGTGATGCGCAGGCGCGCCGAATACCACCACCGGACCGAGCGCGCCCTTCTGAGCCCCGGGGTCACTCCGGTGAGGAACGGGAGTAGGAGCGCGAGGAGTCCCGGAGGGTCCCGTCACTGCGCGGGTCCGCAGAGGCGTGCGGAGGCGGCCCCGTGGTCCCTGCGTGAGCGGGGCGCCCGGTGTCCGCGGCGTGTGGCGGCGGCGGGCGGTTG
>NZ_JAALDX010000308.1 GCF_014145095.1 Dietzia sp. SLG310A2-38A2
CGTGGGCCGCATCGTCTTCGGCGCGTGGGAGCCCCGCACCGGGGCCTGCGGATCGCTCTGGGACGTGGTCCGCGACCGTCGGCTCGTCCACCGCCCCGAGGTCCGGGGCGGGGTGCTCGAGGCCGAGTGCGCCGCGCTGCTGGAACAGTTCTTCCGCGCCCGGCGGTGACGGGATCGTGACCGCGGTCCGGTGGAGGCCTGCCGCTCATCTCCGTACGGTGGGTGAGGAGAGGCGCCGGGCACCGGCGCCGCGATCGAGAGGAGCACCACATGGGTGTGGGAGACAAGTTCTCGAACAAGGCCGAGGAGCTCGGAGGCCGCGCCAAGGAGTCTGCCGGCGCCGCGTCCGGCGACCGCGATCTGCAGGCCGAGGGCCAGGCGGACCAGGGCAAGGCCGGCATCAAGCAGGGTGCCGAGAAGATCAAGGACAAGGCCAACGAGGCCGCGGGCAAGCTCACCGGCAACGACAAGGCCTGATTCGCCCCGGCGAGCAGGCGATTTCCGCCTGCGGCCGCATGTGAAGTAGCCTGATCGGCGGTGGCGTGTCCGAGCGGCCGAAGGTGCAGCACTCGAAATGCTGTGTTGGGTAACCCCCAACCGTGGGTTCAAATCCCACCGCCACCGCCACGGGAGAGTCCCGGAACTCATCGGAGTTCCGGGACTCTTCTCATTCGGTGACTCTTCTCAGCCCGCGTCGTGGCCCGGGAAGACGTCGGCGACGAAGTCGGGCAGGGCGGCGACCGCCCGGAGGGTCGTGATCGCGGAGTCGATCACCGTCTCCTGTGGCAGCCCGGACTCCTCGCCCAGCAACGCCAACTCCTCGACACCGGCCAACCACGCGCGGGTGAGCACCAGGGCCATCGGGCCGGGCCGGGCCACCCCGATGCTGTGGAGGATGCGCAGGCTGATGGTGCGGTGCATGCCGTCCACCACCTGTTCGAGGACCGGGTCCACGGACCTGCCCGACCGCAGGACCGCCACGTAGTTGTCGCGGCGACGCTGGATGTAGCGCACCAGCGCGGTGATGATCGCGCGGGTGCGGTCCTCCGCGCTGGCCCCCTCCGGCACCTCGGTGAGCGACAGGACGTGTTCGGCCGCCGCGTTGACCACCGCCGTGAGATAGGCCAGCTTGGTGGGGAAGTAGTGGAACAGCAGGCTGCGCGAGACCCCGGCCCGCTCCGCGACGTCGTCCATCGACAGCGCGTGGAACGGGACCGTCTCGAGCAGCCTCACCCCCAGGACCACAAGCTGGTCGCGGCGCTCATGCCGGGAGAGCCGTCGGCCACTCGTACCGGGCATCGCTCACCTCGTCGTCGTCGTCGTTTCCTGCCGCCGTCGCGTGCTGCCGTCGTCCATTCCCCCCATGGTAGGGCCGCGGCCGGACCCCCGGACCGTCATGCCACGATGGGACCCATGTCGGATCACACGCCCCCCATCCCACGCGCGACCACCTTCGACGTGGGTTCCCGGATGGTCCTCGACGGCACCGCGGGGGGCCGCACCGGCGTCATCCACACCCCGCACGGCGACATCGCCACCCCGGCGTTCGTGCCGGTCGGCACCAAGGCGACCGTCAAGACCCTGACGCCCGAGCAGGTCCGCTCCACCGGCGCGCAGGCCGTCCTGGCCAACGCCTACCACCTGTATCTGCAGCCGGGCCACGACGTGGTGGACGCCGCCGGCGGGCTCGGGGAGTTCATGCGCTGGTCCGGGCCCACCTACACGGACTCCGGGGGCTTCCAGGTGATGAGCCTGGGGGTGGGTTTCAAGAAGGTGATCGAGATGTCCGCGGGCGCTGCGACAGCCCCGGACGACTCCGCCACCAACAAGGGCCAGGGGAGGCTCGCGAAGGTCGACGAGGACGGCGTCACCTTCACCTCGCACCTCGACGGCTCACCGCACCGCTTCTCCCCGGAGGTGTCGATGCGGATCCAGCACGGTCTGGGTGCCGACATCCTGTTCGCGTTCGACGAGCTCACCACGCTCATGAACACCCGCGAGTACCAGGAGAGTTCGGTCGAGCGCACGCGTCGCTGGGCGCAGCGCTGCCTGGACGAGCACGAGCGCCTGTCGGTGGAGCGTGGGCACCGGCCCGGTCAGTCACTGTGGGGCGTCGTTCAGGGCGCGCAGTTCGAGGACCTGAGGCGCCGGGCCGTGCGCGGGCTCGTGGAGATGAGTGACCGAGCCGAGGAGCAGGGGCGGCGCGGGTTCGGCGGCTACGGGATCGGCGGGGCGCTGGAGAAGGAGAACCTCGGCACCATCGTGGGCTGGTGTTCCGAGGAGCTGCCCGAGGACCGGCCGCGCCACCTGCTGGGGATCAGCGAGCCCGACGACATCTTCACGGCCGTCGAGAACGGGGCCGATACCTTCGACTGCGTCGCGCCCACCCGGCTCGCCCGCCACGGCGGGATCTACACACTCGACGGCCGGGTCAACGTCACCCGCGCGCAGTTCCGGCACGACCACACCCCGCTCGACCCCGAGGGGCCGTCCGAGGTCTCGCGCGAGTACAGCCGCGCGTACCTGCATCACCTGTTCAAGGCCAAGGAGTTCCTCGGTTCGACCCTGCTCACGCTGCACAACCTGGCGTTCGTGGTGCGGCTGGTCGACGAGGTGCGCGCCGCGATGGACGCCGGCCCCGACGAGTACCTGGCGTACAAGTCCGAGTTCCTGGGGCGGTACTACTCGGGACGATGATCGTCGGCTGACCGGCCGGACCGCGCCCGGTCTCCTCGGCGGAGTCGTCTAGTTGATCTCGTAGGTCACGGCCACGGATACCGCCAGTTCCTGGCTGCCGGCCTCGATCGGCGTGGACGAGGCACCGTCCGCCAACGACCTCGACGCCGGAAACGGCGTCGCGCCGGTCTCCGGGATCTCGGCGATCGATCGCACCGCCCCCAGTTCCGCGCCTGCCGCGTCGGCGATCTGTTCGGCCTGCTCCTGCGCACGGGTGACTGCCCGGGCCCGAGCCTGTGCCCTGAGATCACTGTCGTCGTCGATGGAGAACGTCAACTGCTCAATCCGGATCGCATCGCCGGCGGCTCCGGCGGCTGCATCGATGAGGTCGCCACTCTTGTCGACGTCGCGCAAGGTCGCTGACACCTGGTTCGTGACGATGTATCCGTCGATGCCGCCGTCGGGCTGGAAATCGGGTCGCACCGACAGGTTCTCGGTGGTGATGTCCTGCTCTTCGACCCCCTGGGCTCTGATGGTCTCGATCAGGGATCGGGCGCGTTCCGCGTTGTCGTTCAGCGCGGTGCTGGCCTCAGATGCCCGGGTTTCGACGCCGAGCACGATGGTGACGGTATCGGGGGAGCCGTTGACGATACCGGTGCCCTGCGTGCTGATGACCGGCGGATCCTCGCCCGAACCCGCGCACCCCGCCAGAAGCAGGGCGGCGGAAAGCAGTGCGAGTGTGCCGGATACTCGTTGTGAGGCCATACGTCACTATGAGGCAGTAACCCGGGTGGACGGGGGCTCTCCATGAATCCTTGTCGGCCGGAGGAGCGCCGGAGGTCGCTGCGCCCGGTCTAGGACTCGAAGTAGAGCGGGTAGTGCAGGGAACAGCCCGGGTTGAACGCCGTGCCGCAGGCCGGGCAGGCGTCTGTGGACTGGTACTCGGTGATCGTCAGCGTGGTCTGACAGGCGCCGCAGAGGAGGGCGTGGGTGTCGAACTCGTCCCGCGGCCACACCGAGACCGCGTGGTCGGCGGCGTCGGTGTGGCAGCGGAAACAGGGATAGAACTCCAGGCAGCAGTGGAACCGGATCGCCACCACGTCCAGGGGCCCGCGGTAGTGGACGCAGCGGGTCTGGTCGTCGACGGTGGCGCCGAGCACCGGTATCGATGCGCCGTCCCCGCCGTCCCCGCCGTCCCTGCCGTCCGCGACGCTCTCGCTGGTCCCGTCCTCGTCGTGGGAGGTCATGCCCTCGAGTCTGCCAGGGCCGATCCCGTCTCGGTCGATCCGGCCAGGGCGGTCTGATAGCTGGGCTCGCGCTTCTTGATCCACGCGATCACCACGTACGTCACAGGCAGCAGGACCGCCTCGACGAGGGTCTTCCAGACGAACCCGATCACCACGTAGTTCCAGTAGTCGCCCGAGCCGAGCACCATGCCCAGGGCGGGTGCCGCGATGGTGCAGAAGACGATGGTGTCCGCGAGCTGGCCCACCACGGTCGAGCCGAGCAGCCTGGCCCACAGGGTCTTCTCCCCGGTGCGGCGCTTAATCCACACCAGGACGTAGGAGTTGAGCAGCTCGCCGACCACGTAGCCGGCCAGACCGGCCAGGAAGAACTGCGGGATCACGCCGGCGACGGCCTCGAACGCGTCCTGGTTCTCGTAGAACGGGGCCGCCGGCAGGTGAACGGTGAACGTGAAGCTCAGCGCGGCCAGCGCCAGGACGGCGAAACCGGAGAGGACGACTCGGCGCATCGCCTTGAATCCGTACACCTCGCTGATCACGTCGCCCAGCACGTACGCCAGCGGGAAGAGCAGGAAGGCGCCGTCGGTGACGAGCCCGTCGAGGCTGAGAAACCCGAGCTCGAAGCTCAGGTCGGGGAAGAGCAGGACGCCCTTGGTGCCGGTGACGTTGCTGATGAGCATGACGCCCACGAACAGGGCGATCAGGTAGCCGTAGTACGGGCTGGCGACGGTGGCGAAGACCGCGCGGTCGGTCCCGCTGCGGTCGTCCCGGGCGTCGGAGGCGGGGCTGGTGGGGGTCGGGGCGGAGGAGTCCCGGGTGCTGCGCGCCGGCTCGGGAGAGGTCCC
>NZ_JAALDX010000309.1 GCF_014145095.1 Dietzia sp. SLG310A2-38A2
CGGCAGCGGACAAGCGCAGCAGCGTGGCGGCCTCGGCCCACCCCGCGCCGCTGCCGCCGGTGTCCTCGGGGGCTGTGAGGCGACCGATCCCCACCTCGGACAGGGACTGCCACACGGCGGCCGCGTCGGGCCGGGCAGTAGGGCCGGAGAACTGTGCCAGGACGTCGGCCATCATCGACTCGAGGTCCTGGTCAATCTCGAGTCCGACGCTCTCGACGCCATCACGGGTTCCGGTGTTCTCCGACTTCGCGTCCCCGGCCCCCGCGTTCATCGCTTCCCCGGTCCCGGCGTTCATCGCATCCCCAGTCCCCGCGCGATCACACCGCGCAGAATCTCGTTGGTCCCGCCCCGCAGGGTGAAGCCGGGCCGCTGGTGCAGGCCGGCACGGAGGAGGTCGGTGAGTTCGGACGCGGCCGCTGCCCCGTCGTCGTCACCGGGTGTGAACTCGTCGCCGAGCCTGGCGGAGACTACTTCGACGATGTCGCCCTCGGTGGTGGTGCCGAGGAGTTTGACCAGGGCTGCGGCGTTGTCCGCCGGTTCCCCGCGTTGGAGTGCTCCGGCGATGTTCTGGCTCAGGGCGTGCAGGCCCGCCATCCGCGCGACCGAGCGGCCGAGATCCGTGCGGGCGGGCAACCGCCCCTCGGAGACGGCCCCGATCTCGGCGGCGAGCAGGCGGAAGGAGGACAGGAACCGTTCGGGCCCGCTGCGCTCGAAGGCCAACTCGGAGTTGACCTGGTCCCAGCCGTTGCCGAGGGTGCCGAACACACGCGAGTCGGGGACGAACACCTCGTCGAGTACCACCTCGTTGAAGTGGTGGTCGCCGGAGAGGGACACGATCGGGCGGATGGTGACGCCCTCGCTGCGCAGGTCGACGATGAACTGGCTCAGTCCCGCGTGACGGTCGGTGGTGTCCAGGGGTTCTGTGCGGGCCAGTGCGATGAACGCCTCCGCGTGCTGCGCTCCGGAGGTCCACACCTTCGTGCCGGTGATCGCCCAGCCGCCGTCGACGCGGACGCCCTTCGTCCGCACGCTGGCCAGGTCGGACCCGGAGTCCGGCTCACTCATGCCGATGCCGAAGCAGCACTCCCCCGCGGCGATCCGGGGCAGGAACTCGCGCTTCTGCTCCTCGGTTCCGTACCGCAGGAGCGAGGGGGCGATCTGCCGGTCGGCGACCCACTGCGCGGCGACGGGCGCCCCGACCGCGAGGAGTTCCTCGGTGACGACGAAGCGCTCCAGGTGCGTGCGTCCCCGTCCGCCGTATTCGGTGGGGATGGCCATCCCGACCCAGCCGTGTTCGGCGAGCCGGCGGGTGAAGTCCTCGTCCCATCGGGTGAGCCAGGTGTCGATCCACGGCGTGAGCCGACCGGCGGCGATCTCCGCCGAGAGGAACGCCCGGACCTCGGCCCGCAGTGCGTCCATGTCCGCCGATGCCAGGGTGGTCGGTGGAACGAGTGCAGAGCTCATCGGTGCTCCTTAGGGGAGGGCTGGCGGTGGTCGTGACGGCGGGTCAGCCGAGCCGGGGCCAGTGGGTCAGCGGGTCAGTGGGTCAGCGGGTCAGCGACCCTCGTACTCCCCCGCACGCTTCTCCCCGAACGCGGTGAGTGCCTCGCGGTGGTCGGCGGTGTGGTGTGCGAGTGCCTGCATCGCCGCCGAGAGCTCGAGCAGCGACTCGAGCGACTGGTGCTGGGACTCGCGGAGCAGACGCTTGGCCATCCGGACCGCGTGCGGCGGGTTCTTGGCCACCCGGCCCGCAAGTGCACGGGCTGCCGGGAGCAGGTCCTCTGGCTCCACCACCTCGTTGACCAGGCCCCACGCGGCGGCCTGCTCGGCCTTGACCCGGTCGCCGGTGAGCGCCATCTCCGCCGCTCGAGCGGGGCCGATCGCCTTGGTGAGCAGCCACGCGCCGCCGTCGCCCGGGATGATCCCGAGCTGCACGAAGCTCTCCGCGAACCACGCCTTCGTCGAGGCCACCCGCAGATCACACATCACCGCCAGGTCGCACCCCGCACCGACGGCGGGGCCGTTCACCGCCGCGATCACCGGCACCTCGCAGTGGTACAGCGCGCGCGGGATCCGCTGGATGCCCGTGCGGTAACCGTCGCGGAGTTCGTAGGGACTGCCTCCGAACATCCCGGCCCTGTCGACCATGTCCTTGACGTTGCCGCCGGCGGAGAACGCCGAACCCGCGCCGGTGAGGACGACGGCCCGGACCTCGTGATCAGCATTGACCTCCGCCACCCGGGCGCACAGGGCATCGACGATCGCCGGGTCGGAGATGGCGTTCCGGGACTCCGGCAGGTTGAGCGTCCACGTCTCGATGTGGTCGGCTCGCTCGACTATCAGGGGCTGAGAGGTCATGGGCACTTCCTGTAGAGGGGGGTCGCAGCCCAACGGTAGCCAAGCGGGTGGCCGCGTCACCACCAATGCTCCGATGCCGCACACTTCCGCACGGGCTCGACCTCGTCGTCGTCGCCCCGGGCTGCTCCCCTCCACTAGCGTGGATCAGCGATGATCCAGCCCTGACCAGAACTCGGTCAGCGCCCGAGAGGTCGCCTCGGGCTGCTCCAGCGCGGGTATCACCCGCGCTCCGCGGACCGTGCTCTCGCGTGCGTCGACCATGTCGGCGGCGACCGCGCGAGCCTGCTCCGGCGTCCACTCGCCGCGGTCGTCGGTGGTGACGAACAGAACCGGGCAGGTCACCTCGAGAGCCGCACGGCGCAGGTCGGTGCGGTTCAGGATCGCGGTCTCGATGGCCCGGATCGTCGCCGTGCGCCCCGCCCGGTCGAGCGAGTCGCGCAGGAGGCCGACGGCCTCACGGTCGTGTGCGCGGGTGCGGTCCGTGAAGAGGGTCTCCTCGATGGCGGACCTCACCGGTCCGTGGGGGCCGATCAGTCGATAGAGCGGGACCAGCATCCGGACCTTGCGACGGAGTGCTCGATCGATCGGATGAGTCGGTGCGCTGACGGCGACCAGACTGCGGATCAGGTCGGGTCTGCGCGCGGCCACTTCCAGGCCGACGTGACCACCCCACGCGTTCCCCAGCCAATCGATCCCGGCCTGCCCAGACGACCGCCGGACCTGCTCCAGCACCTCGATCGCGGCATCCGCGCATGCGGAGATGTCCGTCGAGTCGGACAACGGGTCACTTCTCCCGCAGGACGGAGCGTCGATCAGGTGAAGACGGTGGGCGCCCTTCAGCAGTGGCACCAATCGGTTCCAGCTGGTCGAGTCGACGAACATGCTGTGCCACAACACGAGGGGCGGGCCTTCTCCGACCACGTCGACGTGCAGTCGGCCGAGCCGCGTCTCGACGAATCCCGATTCCATAATTGACATTACACTCCGTAAAACCAATTCTGTCTAGACTCGGTTCATGGCCAGGACCTACTCGTCGGACCTCCGTGCGGAGCGGGCGCGTCTCAATCGGTCAGCAGTGGTGAACGTGGCGCGGACGATGTTCGTCGAACGGGGATGGGTGGCGACGACGATGTCCGACGTGGCCTCCGCCGCCGGACTCACCCGACAGACCGTCTACCAGCAGTTCGACGCAAAGCTGACCCTGCTCGACGCGTGTATAGACCTGGCGTTGTCCGATGGTGCGGACTCCCCCGTCCGCGAACTGCCCGCCTACCTCAAGATGGGCGAGGGATCGATCGAGGACCGTCTTGCCGCGGGTGTGAGCTGGCTGCGCGGGGCCCACGAACGATCGGCCACCATCCAGCACGTGCTCGACGAGGCCGCGGTGGTCGACGACGTCGCCGCGGTGCGACTGGAAGAACGAGAACGCACCCGGTGGGATGAAGTGCGGTGGGCCTCCGGGCTCATCCTCGGATCCCCTCCCGCCGATGCGGTCGTCGATGCGATGTGGATGCTCACGAGCAGGTCCGTGTGGTTGAGGCTGACGCGAGAGCGGGGGTGGACCCCGGAGCAGTGGGAGGGGTGGTTCATTCGCCACGCCAGCGAGGAGCTGCGCGGCTGAGCCTTCCGGGGCGAGGACCTTGACCGGTACGGACGGATCCAGAACAGCGACTCGAGCTTCCGCCACGGCGACACGAGGCAGCCCCACGCAGAACGCCCCTGGCCGCGGTGTCCCGAGATCAGGGGCGTTCGTGATTCTGAGCCGCGTGTCGGAATCGAACCGACGACCTTTTCATTACGAGTGAAATGCTCTACCGACTGAGCTAACGCGGCGAGCCCTTGTGGGGCGAGGCAACTATATACGACCGGCCCGCGCGGCCCGAAAACGCCCGGCGCCCATGGGGGCCGGGCCGCCCGGGGCCTGTTGCCCCAATCGTTGCCTCACCCCAACGCCTCCCGGATGGCCCCCACCATCGCCGACACGGCGAACTTCGGCTTCACGTTGACCTCGATGGCGGCGCGACACTCCTGGATGGCCTCGATGGCCCCCAGCACGGACGCCGGTGGATAGTGCCCCCCGAGGCGCGCCGACTCCTCGGCCTTGTCCGGGTGCACCGGGGCGACGTCCGCGACCCCGAGGCCGGCCATGAGCGCGTCCCGGTAGAAGCCCGCCAGGTCGACCAACGCGAGGTCCAGCGAGTCGCGGGTGGAGCGGGTCCGCCGCGACTTCTGCGCCTTCTCCAACTCCTTGACCGCGCCCGCGGCGCCGCGACCCGCCGCGACCGCCCCCTTCCCGGTGCCGCCCACGCCCATCGCGGTGCGCAGTTCCTCCACCTCACGCTCGTCGTTCTGGGTGTTGCGGGCGAGCGCCTCCTGCTCGGCGGCGCTGACCAACCGGTCGGCCAGCGGGAACGCCCGACCGGGGTTGTGCATGACCATGGGCAGCTCCAACACCACGTCCCGTCGCTCGCGGGTGGCCTCATCGGTGGCCAACCACCTCGCGCGTCCGATGTGCCCGGAGGAGACCGCCGCGGCCCACCGTGCCCGTTCCGGGTCGATCCCACCGCCGGCGAGGAGCGCGCTCTCGACGGCGGCCGCGTCCGGCTGGCGCAGTGCGACGTTTCTCGACCTGGACCGCAGGGTGACCATGATGTCCATCGGGTCGGTCGTGGGCGAACACAGCAGGAAGACCGTACGGCTCGGCGGCTCCTCCACCACCTTGAGCAGCGCGTTGCCGGACTGCTCTGTGAGCCGGTCCGCCTCCTCCACCACGACGATCTGCCAGCGCCCGGTGCTGGGGCGACTGGCGGCGCGGTGGATGGTCTCCTTGACGTCCTTGAGAAGGATGTTGACCCCCTGCGGAGCCAGGAGGTGGACATCGGCGTGGGTCCCCGCCAGCACGGTGTGGCAGGACCTGCACTCGCCGCAGCCCACGATCTCCGGGTGCTCGCACTGCAACGCGGCGGCGAAACACGTGGCGGCGACACTCCGGCCGCTCCCCGGCGGGCCGGTGAACAGCCACGCGTGGACCATCCTCGCGTCCGACTCATCCCACCCCTGACCCGGGACCCGCGCACGCGCGGCCGACGCCGCGGCGGTCAGCTCCGCGACGACGTCGGCCTGACCGGCCAACCGATCGAACACCCCTGGCATGGCCCCACCATATCGCCGCGGTCCGTCACACCTGCGTTCCCGTGACGGGCGCCGGGAACTACCCTTGACCCAATGGAGCGTTGGGTCAGGCTGTTCCGGTGGCTGTGGGCCACCCCCTGGCCCGTCTATGCCCTCACGATGGTTCAGGCCAACATCATCGGCGCGGTCTTCGTCTTCGCGTTCCTGCGCTTCGTCCTCCCGATGGACCGCTTCCTCGACCTGGACCAGTTCCGGTTCCTCAACCAGTACCTGTTCATCGGTTACCTGGTCCTGGCGTTCGTCGGTGGGGTCATCGCATCGACCCTGCTTCTGCTCCCGGTACTCCGGGTCGACCGGGCCGGTGAGGAGTTCGGCGGAGCGATCCGCAACCGGGCCCTGCGGCTGCCCTTCCACCAGGCGCTCATCTCCGGAGCCATGTGGCTGATCGGCACCCTCGTCTTTGTCGTCGCCAATGTGACCCACTCCCCCCGCCTCGCCCTCGTGGTGGGCGTGACGAGCATCCTCGGCGGTACCACCACCTGCCTCATCTCCTATCTCCAGGCCGAGCGGATCATGCGGCCGATCACCGTCCGCGCCCTCGCCCGGGGAGTCCCGGCCAACCGGCACGTCCCGGGGGTCAGGCGGCGGATCTTCCTGGGCTGGGCACTCACCACGGTCATCCCCGTCGCCGGGATCCTGTTGATCCTCACCGGGCAGTGGGTCGGGCTGTTCGGCGACGACCCGGGGCACATCCTCGTGGCGCTCGCGGTGATGGCCAGCGTCGCCGTGATCGCGGGCGCGATCGGCATGGGCCTGGTCTCGGACTCCATCGCCGACCCCGTCCGCGAGATGCAGGCCGGCGTCGGTCGGGTCAAGAAGGGCGATCTGGAGGCCCGCGTCACCATCTACGACAGTTCCGAGATCGGCCGCCTGGGCCAGGGCTTCAACGAGATGGTGACCGGCCTGCAGGAGCGCGAGGCCATCCAGGACCTCTTCGGCCGCTACGTCGGCGAGGACGTGGCGCGGAACGCCCTCGAACGGGGGACGGAGCTCGGGGGCCAGGAGCGGCAGGTCGCCGTGCTGTTCGTCGACCTGACCGGATCGACGGAGTTCGCCGCCGCGCACGAGCCCGCCGAGGTCGTCGCCGTGCTCAACGAGTTCTTCCGCATCGCGGTGGAGGCCGTCGACTCCAACGGCGGTTACATCAATAAATTCCAGGGTGACGCGCTGCTCGCGGTGTTCGGTGCGCCCCTGGAGGTCGAGAACGAGGCCGGACGGGCGCTCCGGGCCGCCCGTGCCCTCCAGAGTCAGCTCGCGGGGCTCTCCCCGCTGTCGGCGGGCATCGGTGTCTCCTACGGCACCGTGATCGCCGGACACATCGGTCACGCCAAGCGCTTCGAGTACACCGTGATCGGGGACCCGGTCAACGAGGCCGCACGGTTGACCACCCTGGCCAAGTCCGAGCAGGGCCACGTCCTGGCATCGGCTGCCGCGATCCGGAACGCCGACGCGCCCGAGGCGGCGAGGTGGGTGCTGGGCCGCAGCGTCGAGCTCCGTGGTCGAGGCATCATGACGCAGCTGGCCCGGCCGCTACGGCCGACTCTTGCGGACCGGTGGCAGGCCGGAAACGTGTCGCTGCGCCCCACCGTCGAGGGTCGCGAGGCCGCCGACACCTGATCAGCTCCGCCAACCGCGAGGAGGGTGGCCGCCAACCGCGAGGAGGGGCGGCCGCGGTCGGCTCAGCGC
>NZ_JAALDX010000310.1 GCF_014145095.1 Dietzia sp. SLG310A2-38A2
ACCCCGACCATCCCGAGCTTCTCGGCGCGCTGCGCCAGCACCTCCGCCGACCGGGCGCGCTCGTTGGACGCCTGGAGCGCCTCCATGCGTTCGACGAGCTCGACGTTGGCGTCCCGCGCGTTCTTGAGGTTGTAGGTGTCCTGCGTGGTCTGCGCGGACAGCAGGAGTGTGCCGCCCACGCCGGTTCCGATGAGGAGGAGCATGACGACGACGAAGGGGATCCGCCCCGCCAGCTCGGCAGGACTGAGCCGTTCCGCGGGAACGACCACCGTCCGCCGACCCCGGACCGAGCGGGTGACCGGCTTCCGGCGCAGGCCCACGACCCCGGCGCCAGTGGTCGGCCCGGCGCCCTCGGCGGTGGATCCGCGCCGGGTATCGAGTCCGTCGGCGGGGTCCGAGGTGTCGATGGTGCTCGTCATGGGGTTCTCCCGTCGATACGCCGGACGCATCGCACCCGGACCGAGGCCGAGCGCGGGTTGTGATCGATCTCGGCCTGTGATGCCTTCTCCGCCCCGCGGGTGACGGCCTCGAACTCCGGTCCGTGACCGGGAAGTTCCACCGGCAGTCCGGCCGGGGTGCGCGAGGCGGTCCGGGTGGTCAGTTCCCGCTTGACGATCTTGTCCTCCAGCGAGTGATACGCCATGAACACCGCCCGCCCGTCACCCCTCAGCAGGTCGAGGTACCCGGGGACCGCGTTCTCCACCGCCTCGAGTTCGGCGTTGACCTCGATGCGCAGAGCCTGGAAGACGCGCTTGCCGGGGTGCCCACCGGTGCGGCGTGCGCCCTGAGGGATCGTGTCGTAGAGCAGTTCGACGAGCTGAGCGCTGGAGACGACCGGATCGGTCTCGCGGCGACGCACGATCGCGGAGGCGATCTGCCGTGCGAACCGCTCCTCGCCGTAGACGCGGAAGATCCTGGCGAGGTCATCTCGCGGGTAGTCCGCCAGGATGTCTGCGGCGGTCGGGCCCGTGGTGGGGTCCATCCTCATGTCCAGCGGCGAATCGACCGAGTACGCGAATCCGCGCTCGGCCACGTCGAGCTGCATCGAGGAGACCCCGAAGTCGAGCAGGACGCCGTCGATCGCCGGGCCGGCCTCGTCCCTCGCGTCTGCGGGGAGGCTGTCCACGATCAGGTCGAAGTCGTCGAAACGGGCGTGCACGGGAGTGAACCGGTCCCGGTAGGCCGTGAGTCTGCGGGTGGCGATCTCGAGGGCTTCCGGGTCGCGGTCCACGCCGACCACCCTCAGGTCGTCGAATTCGGCGAGGAGGTGCGAGGTGTGCCCGCCCAGGCCCAACGTGCCGTCCACGATCACCGGGCTGCGGCCCTCTGCGGCCGCGGCGTCGACGATCGGCCGGAAGAGATCGAGGGTGCGGTCGAGAAAGACGGGGATGTGACCGGACCGGGCCGCCGCACGGTCGGAGTCGGGCTCTTCCGCCATGTCGCCTCCCTCGCGTCCGGATGTCGTCGGTGCTCCGGTTGTGGTGGAGCCCCCTGGTCCCCGTCCGGTACCCACCTGGCGTTGGGGAAGTACGTCAGGGTGGTGCCGGGCAGGGGCCGGGGGGCTCCGTCCGTCGTGCTGTCGTGCTGCCGTAGTGCGGTCTCGTCCCGGGCGGATCAGAACTCGATCCCCAGGGAGGTGCCCTCCATCTCGGAGAACACGGGGAGGTTCTCCGCGCTGTAGCGGTCCCAGGCCTCTGCGTCCCAGACCTCGAGACGCTCTCCGAGACCGTTGACCACGCAGTCCTTGCCGAGGCCCGCGTAGTTCCGCTGACTCGCCGGGATGGAGACCCGCCCCTGCGAATCGAGTTGTTGGACCTCCGCGCCGCTCACCAGGAGCCGGAAGAACGCCATGTGCCTCTCACTGAGGTTGGCGGTCGGCCGGACCTTTCTGACCAGCGCGTCGAACTCGCGTTCCGGGAAGACCGAGAGCGTGTTGGTGAACCACCCACACACGACCACCCCGTCTGCCAGACCAGGCCTGAATCTTGCGGGGATCGTCAGTCGCCCCTTGTCGTCGAGCTTGGGACGGTGTGTCCCGTACCCGACGAAGGCTCGTTCACGCTCGGAGTCGGTGGGGTTGGTGTCGGTCACCCGCCACCTCCTGGGTTCAGGCCCCTTCGAGCTCCTCGCGTCCCCCACTGTACCCCACAACGCCCCACAAACAAGGCCTGCGCCCCACTTCTCCCCACCGTCTCGCATCTTTGCAGTTCAGAACCGCTAGATGCACCGTGGAGCAGCGAGAGGACCAGCAAGAATCACGCCCGACACAACGAAATTTCGGCGTTCTGCTGTGGCTGTTGTGACTAAGTCACACGCACGAGGCAATTGAGGGATGTCGGGTGGGGCAAAGTGGAGACCCAGGGGGGCGTGTGGTGGGGCGTGTGGTGGGGCGCGCCGCTGCCGAGGTCCGCAGCGCCCCGAAATGGGCGGGAGGGGCGAGCGCAGATGCGCTCGCCCCTCCCGGGACGTGGTCAGTCTCTGACGTCTATTGCTCGAAGCGCCGGCGGAAGCGATCCTCCATACGAGAGGAGTAGCTCTGACCCTCGGTCCCCTTGGTGGACGCCTTGCCCGCACCCGGCACCCGGGCTCCGCCGGCGGAACCGGTCGACGACGATCCCTTGGACGGCGCCGAACGCAGGGCCAACACACCCGCTGCGAACATCACGAGGAAACCGACAAGACTGAGGACGGGAAACCCGCCCGGTTTGAAGTCGAGTGCCAGCCCGCCAACGAGAAGCGCGACCCCCACGACACCGAGGATCACCACCATCCCGGCGGGACGTCGACCACCGGACCCTCCGGTCTTTCGAACAGACGACGCGAACTTGGGGTCGTCGGCGTAGAGCGCATTCTCGATCTCGTCGAGCATGCGCTGCTCGTGCTCGGACAGGGGCACTTCGACCTCCTTAGAACGCTCGCGGTTACGAGCTCGGCCGGCTCGGCCGTGTGACGTCGACCGTCTACGGGGATCAGCCGGTCAAGGGTTCCCCCCATCATACGAGCGCAACGCGGTGGTGACCACCGGGATTCCGTGTATGCCCCGGAAGCCCGGTCCGCGCGTCCTGCCCGGCCTCACGCCGCCGGACCCAGAACTCCCAGCCGCTCGTCCACCAGGTCCAGGAAACGACCGACAGCCCAGAGGAAGTCGTCTGCCATGCGGGGTGTGACAGTACGGGGAAGCCCGTCCTCCACGGCGGCGGCGAGGGCCGAGTACCCGCCGAACGCGGAAGCCCATTCCGCCAGTTCGGGAACCTCTGCGGCGAGCCGGTGCCACACGTCGGACGGGCCTCGTCGACGCGGCCCCGGGGACAGGAGCGCCGCCGCCGCCGAACGCGCCGCCCGGTACGACTCGAGAAACCGGTCGGCGG
>NZ_JAALDX010000030.1 GCF_014145095.1 Dietzia sp. SLG310A2-38A2
GCCCGCCCCCGGACAGGGGGCGGGCCTCAGTCATCGCGTCTGGCCAGGTCAGATCAGCGCGGGGCCATGCGGAGGGCGCCGTCCATGCGGAGGCTCTCGCCGTTGAGGTAGTCCTGCTCGACGATCGCGTTCGCCAGCTGCGCGTAGTCGGACGGGCGGCCGAGACGCGACGGGAACGGGATGGAGGCCTCGAGGGTCTTCTGGAACTCCTCGGTCAGGCCACGCAGCATCGGGGTCTCGATGGTCCCCGGGGCGATGGTGTTGACCCGGATACCGAACTGGGCGAGGTCGCGGGCCGCACAGATGCCCATCGAGTACACGCCGCCCTTGGACGCGGCGTAGGCGATCTGGCCGACCTGGCCCTCGTAGGCGGCCACGGAGGCGGTGTTGATGATGACGCCGCGCTGGCCGTCCTCGTCCACCGTGTCCTGGGTGGACATGGCCTCTGCGGCAAGTCGCAGCACGTTGAACGTCCCGACCAGGTTGACCGAGATGCAGGTCTGGAACAGGTCCAGGGCGTGCACGCCCTTCTTGGAGACGATGCGGGCGGCCGGGGCGATGCCCGCGCAGTTGACCACGACGCGCAGTGGGGCGGCCTCGGTGGCCTTGGCGATGGCGGACCGGACGTCCTCCTCGCTGGTCACGTCGGCGGCGAGGAGGGTGATCCCCTCGTCGATGCCCTGCTCGACAGCCTTGTCGATGGACTGCTGGAGGTCGAGGCCGAAGACGGTCGCCCCCTTCTCGGCGAACGAGCGCGCGGTGGCGTTGCCCAGACCGGAGGCGGCACCGGTGACGATGACGGAAGCACCCTTGATGTCCACGGGCGATGTCCTTTCTCTCTAGGAGGCGAGCACTAGGACGTGCAAGCACTTACCGACCCAGTGTTCCAGAACCGTGTTCAGCGCACGCCGAAGGCCGGGCTCTCCCCCCGCACGGGGAACAGTCGGCCGTCGATGCCCCGACCGGAGGCGGTGTACACCACGCGGTACTCGCCGGCCGGTGTCCCCGGCGGGATGTCCCAGGTGATGAGGGCGTTGGTCACCGTGAGCAGGCCCTCGAACACGATCATCGTGGACCAGTCGCCGTCATCGTGGACCCGGACCCACCGGCCGCCGTCCCGGCGCTCCACGGCGAGGTAGGTGTCACCTCGCCGCAGATCGGAGTTGGGGTTCGTGCCGCAGAACCGGACCACGACCCGCTGCCCCACCCGGTACCCGGGTAGGGGCGGGTCCAGTACGTCACCGAAGTTCCGGAACGGTGCCGGGGTGTCCCCGAGCGGGTTCCCCAGTGGGGAGACGGGGATCTGCCCGGTGAGGTCTCGCTCGGAGGCCCCCGGATCGAGAGGGGTGCCCGACCGCATCGAGCGCGCCAGGTCGGCGGCCACCTGCTGGATGGCGGGGAGTGTCCACGGGCCGAACGCGGTGGCCCCGCCCTCGTAGTTCTGCGCCGAGTACTCCTCCGGGGTCGTGACGTAGTGCCCGTAGGCGTTGGAGTAGCCCTGCACCGTGATGTGGTTCTCGGGGACGGCGAGTTCGGCCGCCAGCGTGCGACGCAGGCGCAGGCCCGCCACGACCGTCGGCTCAAAACCCAGACTGAACAGGTAGTGACCGCCCAATCGGACGAGGTGGAACGGGTACACGCGTTGGATGGCGTGCGGCACCAGACCGACGGGCAGCAGGATGTCCTTGGCGCCGTGGGCCTCTCGTAGCCAGGCGGGGATCACGACCTCGGAGATGGCTCTGACGTCAGGGTTGCCACCCCGGTCGCCCTCGTTGAAGGGCAGCTCCTCGGCTCCCCCACCGTCCTCCTGGCTGCCGGCGGCGAAGGCCGCGCCGAGCGCTGCCACGGCGGTCCGGTGCGCGCGGCCGTCGCCGGTGAACTCCGGCCGCACGTCGACAGCCGACATGTCGACCCAGCGATGGCGGACGTCGATCCCACCGCCGAGCGGGCGGACATTGCGGTCCACCTGGTCCCGGGCGGCGGCGAACTGCCGCTCGCCGTTGATACGGGTGTTGAGCCACTCGTCCGGCGTCGGCCCCTGCCCGGGCTCGAGATCGAGGTTGGGGCTGACGTCGCCGGGGTTGGTCTGGGCGAAGGCGGTCACCAGGGCCGGGGTCCCACCGGCCAGGTAGTCCTGCCCCGCGGCCTCGCGCTCCCAGTACCAGGCGGCGTACCCCTTGTTGTCCGAGGAGGAGAGCGTGTTGGCGGCGGTCATGGACGTGGCGTGCGAGGCGAACCAGTTGATCACCCCGACCAGGCGCTCCCCCCGGGTGATCTGCAGGGATTGGGACCGAGGATCGATGCCGGTGGGGAAGTGTGCGCGTTCGTCGGCGGTGTCCCGGTCGAACGAGCCGCGTGAGCGGTTGACGCCGGCGTCGTGGAGGCTACCCGTCGTGACCCCGACGCTCGACGGCGCGAGGTCGTGGTGCGCCATTCGGACGGCATCGACGATCCCGGCGCAGTTGGCGTCGAAGGTGACGGGCCGGAACCCGAGCATCGAGAGGTCGACCATGGGGTGACCGGAGGTCCCGCCGGGGGCGGCGTGGGTGTGTGTGGCCGTGATGACCACGTTTCCCTCGTGATAGGTGTCGCCGAATTCGGCGGCCAGGCGACGGAGGACCTCCTGTTGGATGGACTGGAAGATCAGCCCGATCTCGGCGGTCACGTGGAGGAACCTGGGTGACGACGGCGAGTCGGCAAAGACGAACGCCCGGGCCCGCTGTCGCAGATGCAGACCCACGGAGTGCTGCTCGGTGTCGGCATAACCGTTCATCCCGGCCCCGAGGGACTCCCCGGTCATGTCGCCGATGCCCCGCCCCACATACATCCGGGTGGCCTGCGCGGGCGCGACCGCGGGCAGGACGGACTGCAGCGCTGCCACACCTCCGAGGGCGGCGGCCCCGCCGAGGACGGTGCGGCGCCGGATCCCGCGGTGACCGGCTGTGTGGCGGTC
>NZ_JAALDX010000311.1 GCF_014145095.1 Dietzia sp. SLG310A2-38A2
ACGGGCGGCGTACCAGTCGCGGACCCCGTCGAGCTCTCCGCAGCTGGCCCACGGCAGCACCGGGACCGCCGAGTTCCCGCGGTAGGACCAGTCGTCCCCGGCGCGGCAGAACCAGCCGTCCACCAGCTCGAACTCGGTACCCGGCCACGCCAGCGCACCCGCGTACTCGTGGGCCCGGACGTCGCGGGCCCGGACCGGCCGGGGCGGCAACACCTTGAGCACGGCGATGTCGGCGTCGGGGATCCGCACTTCCTCGCCGGACTCCCGGCGCACCACCAGCACGGGATCCAGCTCGACCACGTGCCCGATGACGTCGGTGTACAGGTGCGAGCTCTGCCCGGCCTCCAGATGACGGCGGACCACCACGCGCTCGCCCACCTCCACGCGTCGGCCGGCGTTCCACCGGGACCGGTCCGCCAGACCCCGGTCCTGCTCAGCCATGGAAGCCAGCGGCCTCGTCGTCGTCGTTGTCACCGGGGCCGTCCGGCCCGTCCCACCCGGCCGCGTCATCCGGGTCGTCGTCCTCCTCGTCGGCGAACGGATCGGGATCGGTGGTCGGGTCCCAGCTCAACCCGGGCACGCCCCAGCCGGCGTCGCGGATGTGCTTCTTGGCGGCCTTGCGGTTCCGGCCGATCAGGTGGTCGGTGTAGAGGAAGCCGTCGAGGTGACCCACCTCGTGCTGCAGGCACCGCGCGAACAGGCCGTAGCCCTCCACCGAGACGGGCTCGCCGTTCTCGTCGGTACCGGTGACCCGGGCCCACCAGGCGCGCCCGCGCGGGAAGTTCACGCCAGGGACGGACAGGCATCCCTCGAGATCATCCTCCGGGTCCGGCATGGTCTCCGGGATCTCGGAGGTCTCCAACACCGGGTTGACCACGCAGCCGCGCCGGGTGATCCAGCCGCCACGGGCCTCGACGTCCTCGCGGGAGACGCCCTCGCCGTCCTCGGTGTCCAGATCGGGGCAGTCGTAGACGAACACCCGCTTGCGCACGCCCACCTGGTTGGCGGCCAGCCCCACGCCGTTGGCGGCGTCCATCGTCTCGTAGAGGTCGCGGACGAGGTCGCGGATCTCCTCCGGGGACCCGGTGACGGGCTCGGTGGGGGCGTGGAGGGCGGGATCGCCGAGGATGACGATGGGCAGGACGGCCATGGCAGGAGATCCTAGTGCGCACCTGGCAGGGTGTCGGATCCGTGTGGTTCACTACGGGGGAATCACAACGGTGTGATCCGCACACCCGCACCGGAGCACCTGCACCGACACCACAGGAGGCGCGCGCATGGGTCGATCAGCTACTGCGGCACGCGGTCCGCAGGTCGCGGGCGGGACGCAGCCCGCGACCGAGCTGCACGCTGCCGATCCCGTCCTGTCCGATCGGGACCAGGCGATGCTCGAGTTCGAACGGCAGTGGTGGAAGTTCGCCGGCTCCAAGGAGGAGGCGATCCGGCAGAAGTTCGAGATGTCGGGCACGCGCTACTTCCAGATCCTCAACGACCTCATCGACCGCCCCGAGGCGCTGGCCGCGGACCCGCTCCTCGTCAAGCGTCTACGTCGCATGCGGAGCAGCCGTCAGAAGGCACGCGCGGCGCGCAACCTGGGAATGCGCCTCGACTGACCTACACTCACCGGCGTGAGCTCCCAGCCCGAAACCTCGCAGCACGATCCCTACGGCCCGGGCGCGCCCGGTGGCGACGCCGGGGTCGGTCCCGACCCGGATGAGCCGACGGGCCCTCCCTATCGGGCCATCGCGATGGTCCTCCTCGCCGCGGTGGTCCTGGCGATCGGCATCGGGCTCGTCCAGCTGTTCGGGGGCGACGACGAGACCCCGACCGCCACCGACCAGGAGAGCTCGCAGGTCGATCAGTCCGAGCAGCCGGGTCAGGCCGTCGAGCCGGGACAGCCCGGGGACGCCCCCGCCGGACAGGACCCGCAGGGTGCGCCGCAGGAACAGGCGGCGCCCGGACAG
>NZ_JAALDX010000312.1 GCF_014145095.1 Dietzia sp. SLG310A2-38A2
CGCCACCGCGTAATTCCACGCGGTGGCGCCTGACTGCTCTCGTGGGTTCCGGCAGAGCCGCTCTGTGCGGCAAGCCGGTTCGTCTGGTTACGCGGCGATCCGGCTCGTCTGGTGTCGGATCGCGGCCTCGGTGGAGACCAGGACGGTGCCGTCGACGACCCTGGCCGGGAAGACGGACAGTCCGTACGACTCGTCGTCGACCCCACGCCCGTCCGCCAACGCGTAGGCCTGCTTGCCGATGGGGGAGATCGCCACGGGGACACCCCCGCGGTCACCGACGAGACCGCGGCTCATCACCGCGGCCCGGGCGATCGGGTCGATGTTGCACAGGGCGTGGACGCTGCCGTCGTCCATCAGGTAGACGGCGATCTGTCGGCCGTCGGGCAGCAGGGCGGCGACGCCGCGCCCCGGGATGAGCCGATCGAGGGGGCAGACCACGATCTCGGTGGGGGACAGGGTTGCGGTCATGACGGTGTCCTTTCTGGGTGTGCTGGTGGGTCAGACTCGTGCGGGCATCGCGGGGGAACCGAGGAGCACCGGGACCTTGCGGCCGTCCTGCTCCTCGAACTCGACGGTGGGGTCCGGGGACTCGGGCGCGTTGACGAAGGACACGAAGCGGGCGAGCTTGTCGGGGTCGTCCAGAACAGCCGACCACTCGTCCACGTACCCCGCGACATGGGCTTCCATCCGGCCCTCGAGCTCGGCGGCCAGGTCAAGCGAGTCGTTGCACACGACCTCGCGCAGGTGGTCGATGCCGCCGTCCAGTGACTCGAGCCAGGGTGCCATCCGCTGCAGCCGCTCGGCGGTGCGGACGTAGAACATCACCGTGCGGTCGATGTAGCGGATCAGCTGCTCGTCGGTCAGGTCACCGACGAGGAGTTGCGCGTGCCGGGGCGTCGCGCCCCCGTTGCCGCCGACGTACAGGTTCCAGCCGGTCTCCGTGGCGATCACGCCGACGTCCTTGCCACGGGCCTCGGCGCATTCGCGAGCACAACCGGAGACCGCCATCTTGATCTTGTGGGGTGCGCGCAGCCCGCGGTAGCGGTTCTCCATCAGCACCGCCATCCCGACCGAGTCCTGCTGTCCGTAGCGGCACCACGAGGTGCCGACGCAGCTCTTGACCGTGCGCAACGATTTGCCGTAGGCGTGCCCGGACTCCATTCCGGCGTCCACGAGACGCTTCCAGATCACCGGCAGTTCCTCGACTCGCGCACCGAACATGTCGATGCGCTGACCACCGGTCACCTTGACGTACAGGTCGTGATCGCGGGCGATCTCACCGATCACGATGAGCTGCTCCGCGGACACCTCGCCGCCCGGCATCCGGGGCACCACCGAATAGGTGCCGTTCTTCTGGATGTTGGCGAGGAAGTGGTCGTTGGTGTCCTGGAGTGCTGCCTGCTCCCCGTCGAGGACGTGATCGGAGCTGGTGGAGGCCAGGATGGACGCGACGGTGGGTTTGCAGATGTCACAGCCGGTCCCACGACCGAAGCGCTCGATCAGACCGGAGAAGGTCCGGATGCCGGAGACCGTGACGACCTCGAACAGCTCCGAGCGGGACTGGTCGAAATGCTCGCACAGCGCCGTCGACTGCTCGACGCCCTCCGCCTCGAGGACCTGCTTGAGCAGGGGGATACACGATCCGCACGAGGTTCCGGCGCGGGTGCACGACTTGAGGTCGGCCACGTCGCAGGCACCGCCGCAGATGGCGTCGCGCACATCGCCCTTGGTCACCGCGTTGCACGAGCAGATCTGCGCCTCGTCGGGGAGCGCCTCCACCCCGACCCCGGCGTCGGTGCCGGTCGAGCGGGAGATGAGCGAGATCGGGTCGGCGGAGGGCAGCGTGCGACCGACGAGCGGCTTGAGCAGCGAGTACGGGCCGGAGTCCCCGACGAACACGCCACCCAGGAGGGTCTGGGCGTCGTCGCTCATGACCAGCTTGGAGTAGGTCCCCGCGACGGGATCGTTGACCACCACCTCGAGGCAGTCGGGAGTGACGCCGTGCGCGTCGCCGAAGCTCGCCATGTCCACCCCGAGGAGCTTGAGCTTGGTGGACAGGTCGGCCCCGGTGAACTCCCCCTCGCCGCTGAGGATCTTGGCTGCGGCCACCTCGGCGGAGGTGTACCCGGGACCGACGAGCCCGTAGCAGGTGCCGTCGATGGCCGCGCACTCACCGATCGCATAGATGTTCGGGTCCGAGGTCCGGCACCCGAGGTCGGTGAGGATGCCGCCCCGCTCGGCGGTCTCCAGGCCGGAGAGCCGCGCGAGTTCGTCCCTCGGGCGGACGCCCGCCGAGAACACCACGAAGGCGGCGTCGACGACCGTCGTGACCCCCTCGTCGTCGGTCAGTCGGACGGTCAGGCCGTCGGGCGTCTCGGCGATCTCCGTGCCGGTCACCGAGAGGTGGATCTCGATTCCGAGGTCACGGATCAGCGACGCCAGGACATGACCGCCACCGGCGTCTACCTGCAGGGGCATGAGCCGCTCGTTGCGTTCGACCACGTGCGGCGTGAGGCCGAGCAGGCTCACCGCGTTGGCGGCCTCGAGCCCGAGCAGCCCGCCGCCGATCACCACGCCGTGGGAGCCCGCCCCGGCGCGTTCGGCGGCCGCTCGGATCCCGTCGAGATCGTCGAGGGTGCGGTAGACGTGACATCCCGGCAGGTCATGCCCGGGCACGGGTGGGACGAACGCCCGCGAGCCGGTCGCGAGGACCAGCGTGTCGTAGGCGATCCGCTCGCCCGACGAGAGTTCGACCTCCTCGGCCTCGCGGTCGATCGCGGTGACCAGGTGACCCGAGCGCACGCTCACCCGCGGGTCGGCGAGGTGCCGGGCGTCCTCGAGGTGGAGCGACTCGCGGTCCCACGCTCCGACATAGGAGGAGAGGCCGACGCGGTCGTACGCCGGGTCCGTCTCCTCGCCGATCACCGTGACGGTGAGATCGGCGGTGGCCCACCGGGAAGCGAGGGTGGAGACGAACCGGTGGGCGACCATTCCGTGTCCGACGACGACGATGTGCTCGGTCATGTGGAGACCTCCTTCTAGCCTGTGCCGACCAGGCTAGAAACCGCGTGTTGCCGGGGAGTGGCGGCGGATCACGGTGCCGTGACGACTTGCTCACAGGGGAAGGTGCGTCGGGTGAGGCCCACGGGTTCGAGCAGCCGGAGGGCGGTCAGTCCAGGGGCAGGAGGTTGGCCGGCGACGCCGACACCTCTCCGACCCGGTCGAGGTTCTGGCGCAGGGTCTCCCACTCGCCGGCCGGGATCTCCTTGGCCAGTCGCCGCAGGACGGCGGCGTCCGGGGTGGCCCAGGCGACGGGCATGGGGGAGATGAACTGGTAGAGGTTGTCGCCCCCGCGGGCGCTGCGGTTGCCCACCACCGCGACGCAGGGGACTCGTTCGCCCACGCGGACGTCGTGGCCCGGGATCTTCTCGCAGCTGCGGACGGCCAGGGCGGGGAGCGTGCCCGCGGACCGGTCGACGGCTCGGTCGACCAGTGCCAGCAGGGTGAGCCCACGCGGTCGCACCTCGGCGACGATCGCGGGGACCAGTTCCGAGGTGGCGTAGGTGTGCGCCATGGATCCCATCTTGCGGGGGATGTACCCGATCATGGCCAGGCAGCCGATCGCGAAGACGCCGGCCAGCGCGGCGATGATCCAGCCCCACGGTTCGAGGCCCGAGTACAGGAGCATCCCGGTCCCGGCGGCGAGGACGACCACGCCGAGGATCCCCGCGGACCACTGCAGTCGACGCACCTCGGCCAGGCTCTCGTTGTTCTTCCGGACCCAGGCGTCGTCCACGGGGAAGTCGGTGAGGCGGTACTGCTCGTGCGGGGCGCGGGAGGTGCGATCGGAGGCCATGGGCCCAGTATCCCAGGCGCCCCGGCGAGGGTGGGGCGCCCAGGGCGGTCCGTGTGGGTGGGGCGCCCTGGGCGGCCCGTGTGCGCTCAGCCCACCTCGGGCAACTCCGGCCCGAGCAGGTCATCGGCGTCGGTGATCCGGTAGGCGTATCCCTGCTCGGCGAGGAACCGCTGGCGGTGAGCGGCGTACTCGGCGTCGAGGGTGTCCCGGGAGACGACGGAGTAGAAGTGCGCCTGTCCGCCGTCCTTCTTGGGGCGCAGGAGACGCCCGAGCCGCTGGGCCTCCTCCTGCCGGGAGCCGAAGGTCCCGGAGACCTGCACGGCGACGCTCGCCTCGGGCAGGTCGATCGAGAAGTTGGCGACCTTGGACACCACCAGGGTGGAGATCTCCCCCGCGCGGAAGGCGTTGAACAGCTTCTCCCGCTCTTTGTTGGAGGTGGAACCCTGGATCACCGGGGCGTCCAGCTCGACCCCCAGTTCCTCCAGCTGGTCCAGATAGGCGCCGATCACGAGCGTCGGGGCACCGGGGTGCCTGGCCAGGATCTGCTTCACCACCGCGATCTTGGTGCGGGCGGTCGAGCACAACTTGTACTTGTCCTCGGCCTCGGCGGTGGCGTACATCATCCGCTCGTTCTCGGTCAGCGTCACGCGGACCTCCACACAGTCGGCCGGGGCGATCCACCCCTGCGCCTCGATGTCCTTCCAGGGGGCGTCGTAGCGCTTGGGGCCGATGAGCGAGAACACGTCACCCTCACGGCCGTCCTCGCGGACCAGCGTGGCGGTGAGCCCGAGACGGCGACGCGACTGCAGGTCCGCGGTCATCCGGAAGACCGGTGCCGGGAGCAGGTGCACCTCGTCGTAGATCATCAGGCCCCAATCCCGGGAGTCGAACAGCTCCAGCGCCCGGTGCACGCCCTTGGTCTTGCGGGTGACGACCTGGTACGTGGCGATGGTGACCGGGCGGATCTCCTTGCGTTCGCCCGAGTACTCGCCGATCTCGTCCTCGGTGAGCGTGGTACGGGCGAGCAGCTCGCGCTTCCACTGCCGCCCCGCGACGGTGTTGGTCACGAGGATGAGCGTGGTGGCCTTGGCGCGGGCCATCGCCGCAGCACCGACCATGGTCTTGCCGGCCCCGCAGGGCAGCACGACGACACCGGATCCGCCCGCCCAGAAGGAGTCCGCGGCCATCTGCTGGTAGTCGCGGAGTTCCCAGGGTTCGGACTCGGTGGACAGGGCGATCTCGTGGGCCTCGCCGTCGACGTAGCCCGCCAGGTCCTCGGCAGGCCAGCCCACCTTCAACAACTCCTGCTTGAGCCGACCGCGCTCGGAGGCGTGGACGATCACCGTGTCGGCGTCGATCTCGGCCCCGAGCATCGGGGCGATCTTCTTGTGACGCTTGACCTCGGCGAGCACGGCGGCGTCCAACGAGACCAGGACCAGTCCGTGGACCGGGCTCTTGACCAGTTGGAGCCGGCCGTAGCGGGCCATGGTGTCCGCGATGTCGACCAGGAGCGGCTGGGGGACGGGGAAACGCGAGTAGGTGACCAGCACGTCGACGACCTGCTCGGCATCATGACCGGCGGCCCGCGCGTTCCACAGGGCGAGCGGCGTGATCCGGTAGGTGTGGACGTGTTCGGGAGCGCGCTCGAGCTCGGCGAACGGGGCCAGGGCCTGCCGTGCGTCGCCGGCCTGATCGTGATCGATCTCCAGCAACACGGTCTTGTCCGACTGGACGATCAGCGGTCCACCACTCACTTCGGTTCTCCTCGGTTCTCGCGGGCCCGCGTGGGTCCGCGTGGGTCCGACCCTCCAGTGTCCCGGAAATCGCTTCGGCGGGTCGGGTCGGCGGGTGGGTTCAGCGGGTGGGGTCCACGTCGGCCACCGAGATCACGCGGTGCAACGGCAAGGTCACGGCCTCGGCGGAATCCGGCTCGACCCCCTCGATCCGGCCCCCCGCGACGGAGACGGGGATGACGAGTCTCGACGTCGAGCGACCCTGCGCGTCGACCACGGAGACCGTGACCGGTGTGCCCGACCCCGCGGCCTCGTGCAGTCGGGCGATGGCGGCCTCCCCGGTGT